>JBIPMC010000028.1:0-11547 GCA_044369345.1 Terrimicrobiaceae bacterium | reverse complement strand
TTCTGCTCGGCTTGGTCCTGTTTCTGCTTGCGGCCTTCTACCCTGAATGGGCGCGCTACAATTCGCTGTCCTCGGAACTCGATGAAAAACGGGCGATTCTCCAATCCCAGGAACTTGATCGCGACCAGCTAGAGCGCGAGGTGCATCTTCTCCAACACGACCCCGAGTATGTCGAGATCATCGCCCGCGACAAAATTGGAGTGATGAAACCCGACGAGCAGATTTTCCGTCTCGACGCCCCTGCGGCCACCGAGTCCTCCAAGATCCGGGCGGTTTCTGCCGCGCCTTGATTTCGTTTGCCCCTCCGGCATGCGCTGTTAGTTTCCCGCCTTTCCCATGAGTCTCGATCTTCAAATTTTGGACACCTCCGCCATCCAGGCCCGTCTGGCCTCGTTGCGGAGGTTTCTTTGACTTGCCGGCACTGAACCAACGCCTCACTGAAATCGAGGCGAGAATGACCGCGCCAGATTTCTGGGACTACCGGGAGAGGGCCCAGCGCGATGTCGCCGAAGTTTCCTCTCTTCGCTCAAAAATCCAGCCTATGCAGGTGCTCGAGTCGCGCGCGGCAGACCTCGAGGTACTTCGCGAGCTTGCAGCCGAGGAAGCTTCCGAAAACCGCGCCATCGCGGAGGCCGAGGTGCTCGCGGAGTTTGAAGCGATTTCCAAGGACCTCGATAAATTCGAGATCACGGCCCTGCTTTCCGGAGAGTATGACGGCTGCTCGGCATTCCTTTCGATTAACGCCGGCGCGGGCGGCACGGAGTCTTGTGATTGGGCCGACATGCTCCTGCGGATGTATCAACGCTGGATGGAGCGGCACGGGCTGAAATTTGCGATTACCGACATCCAACTCGGCGACGAGGCGGGTATCAAATCCGCCACGCTCCATGTCACCGGCGAGAATGCTTACGGATATTTGCAGACTGAGCGCGGCGTCCATCGCCTTGTGCGCATCTCACCGTTCGACTCAAACAAGCGCCGACACACCTCCTTCGCGGGCGTCGATGTGGTGCCCGAGATCGAGGATGTCCCGATTGAGGTGAACGAGGCTGACATCAAACTCGACACCTTCCGTGCTGGCGGAAAAGGCGGCCAGAATGTGAACAAGGTCGAAACGGCCGTGCGCCTCACGCACATTCCGAGCGGGATCGTGGTCGCCTGCCAGGCCGAACGCAGCCAGGGCCGCAACCGCGAGATGGCCCTCCAAATGCTCAAGGCGAAACTTTTCCAAATCGAGAACGACAAAAAGCGCGCCGAGATCGACCGCCAATACGGCGAGAAGGGCGATGTCGCCTGGGGAAACCAGATCCGAAGCTATGTCTTCCAGCCCTACCAGATGGTGAAGGACCTTCGCACCGGCGTGCAAACCAGTGATATCCAATCCGTCATGGATGGCGACATCGATGCCTTTATCGAAGGAAAACTCCGCGGCCTCACCTATAAAAGAGGCGCCTCGGCCGATGGCGAGGATTTGGGCGAATGAGCGAGCCCCTTTTTTTCGTCTCCACCCTGAGAAATACAAATTCCAGCTTGTCTCGCAGGAATCGCCCCAGTAGATAAGACGCCCAAGCATTCTCCTCCACTTAAATGGCAAAAATCCTCACCATCGCGACAATCGCTCTAGCCGCGATAACAGCAGCATTAGGGTTTCTGAACAGAAATACATTGATTCAGACCAAGGCTAATCTCGCAACATCCCAAGCTGAGCTGGCATCCACCAAGAAAACGCTCGAAGAAACCAATCTGAAACTGGCCGAGAGTCAGAAGTTGGTTGCAGATTGGACTGCCAAGCACGACGCCGCCCAAGCCGAAATTACCAAGCTCAAGGACGATGTGAAAGCCAAGCAAGACGAGATTGAAATTGCCCAAGCCAAGTTGAACACGAGCCAGACGGAGATTGATGGTCTGAAGACCAAAGTTGCAGATTTGTCTAAGGAAGGTGAGGAGCTGAAGCAAAAGATTACCACCATGGAGGAGGAGCCGATTCGGGAGGAACTTGAGGAAAGCAAAAAACGCGTCGCCGAACTTGAGACTGTAGAAAGCCAACTTAAATCCCAGATTGCAACCATCCAAACCAAGGCCAATGAGCTCGAGAGCCAGCTCGCCGAGAAAAAGCGCTTGCAAAAATTCAACGATCTTTCCGGCCGAATTTTGGCGGTTAACGAGGCGTGGAATTTCGTGGTGCTAAATGTCGGTGACAAAAACGGGGTTTCCAGCAATGCCGAGCTTCTTGTGAAACGGGGCAACACCCGCATCGGCAAGGTGCGCGTGACCTCGGTTGAGCCTGCTTCATCGATTGCCGACATTATTCCCGGAAGCCTTGTCGGCGGCCTCAGCATCCAACCCGGTGACTATGTCATTTCGGAGTATGTTGCAAATTAGCCTGGGGATTCTGGCTGCCGCGCTATTGCTCGGCGGTTGCGCTTTAGATGAAAAGAGCCCTGCTCACGCGGAGGGAACACTTCCTTGGAACCGTCCGCAATCTTGGGAAGGTGCTGGAGCCATGGGCGCTGCGATGCAGGGCACGCCCTGAGTTTCTGCCGGCCTGCGAGGGGGGGGGGGCTGCTTGTCAGAACCATGACGCTAAACTTTGCCCAAGCCCCTCCGGTCCAGACAAGCGGGACACTCCTGCACTTCTCATAGCTCAGGAAATTTTTACAAAATGGCTGCCCGGTCGTTGGCGCACGAGTTTCTTCAACTCCAGCGAGAAAAGGGTGGAGGAGACCGTGTGGCTTGACAGTCCCGAGCGCTCGATGATCGTGTCGATGTGTGTTTCGTCATCGCCGAGGGCCGTGTGAACGGCTTGTTCCTGGCCGGAGAGTTCGGGAGCGCGAGCGGGAACGAGTTGGGGTTTCTCAGCAAAAAGGATGCCCATGTCGTCGAGGATATCGGCAGCGCCAGTGACTAGTTTGGCGCCCTGCTGGATCAGGCGATTTGAGCCAATCGCGAGGGGGTTGTCGATTCGACCCGGCACGGCATAAATCGAGCGGCCCTGCTCGCCGGCCTGGTTGGCGCTGATGAGGGCACCGCTTGTGGACCCGGCTTCGACCACGAGAACCCCAAACGAACATCCCGAGATGATGCGGTTTCGCATGGGAAAGGTCTGGCGGTCGGCCTTCACGCACATCGAGAATTCGGTAATGACAGCTCCCGTGGCTGCCATTTTTTCGGCGAGGGCTTTGTTTTCCGGCGGGTAAAATTCCAGCAGGCCGCTGCCAAGGACTCCGATCGTGCGGCCCTTCGCAGCCAGCGCGGCTTGATGCGCGGCGGTGTCGATTCCGCGAGCGAGGCCGCTCACTACAGTCACTCCGGCGTAGGCGAGCTGGTAGGAGAGTTTCTTCGCGCAGTCGGTCGCGTAGTGGCTCGGTTTGCGCGTTCCAATCACGCCGATCGCATGCCGGTCGCGCTCGAGGATTTTGCCAAGGATGTAGAGGACGGTCGGCGGGTCATGGATCTCCCGCAGAAGCGCGGGGTAATCGGGCGAGGCCAAGGTGAGGACTTTCGCGCCGTGTTCATGGACAAGTCGGAGTTCCTTGGTGAGATCGACCTTGGATTCCCAATCGGAAATCGATTCCGCCGCATCAGGGCCGATACCATGCACTCCAAGCAAGCGATCGCTCCGGGCGGTGAGGACCGCTGAAGGAGAGCCAAACGCTTCCAACAAACGCCGCACACGGATCGGCCCGATTTTCGGAACCATGTTCAGGGCGATGTAGGCCTCGGCGTCTGTCATGTGGCGTGTGAATACAGGACAGGGGCTCGAAAATCCATTCCTCGTTTCTGACGCTCAGGAACGTTTGATTTTTCCACTCGGAGTGAGCGGAATTTTATCCACGAAACGAATATCGGCGGGAATTTTGTGGCGCGAAAGCTGGCGTCGGCAGAGGGCGAAAAGCTCGGTGGGCTTGGGAGGAACGATATTGCCTTTCAGCAACAACTCGGCAACCGGAACCATGCCGAAATCAGGATGTGGACGCCCAAACACGCGCGAACGCTCCACGGCAGGGTGGGAGTTCAAAAGCTCCTCCACCTCCTCCGGAAAAAACTTCATGCCGCCGACTCCGATCACTGCCGCCGCGCGACCCAGCAAAACCACGCGACTTTCAGGATCGATCGAGGCGATGTCACCTGTGGCGAACCACCCATCCTCATCGAGGATTTCGGCACGAGGTTTCCACGGAGACAAATACGCATCGAGAAATCCCGGCCCGCGCAAATGCAACTTCGCGGGCTCGCCACGAAGTTCGGCTTCGAAGGCTGTTTGAGGGCGGCCTACGGATTGAGGGAGGTTTTCAGGCAAGGGCAGATTCAGGCACGGCAGGCCACATTCGATAATCCCAAGAGCCTGCGCGGGAAAAACGCTGTGGATTTCCGCGAAGCGGCGTGCTGTTTCTGTCGAGAGGCCCGTTGTGGTTGAAACGGCGAGGCGAAGCCCGGGCCACTTGTCTGCACAGCTTCCTGACAGGGATTCGAAGTGGAATGGCGCGGCGTAGAATACCGTTGCCTGATGCCGGATGGCGGCAGCGAGGATGTCACCAGGGAGATGCGAATCGGGGAGGACGACGGCGGCTCCATGCCACAGATAAAGCATGATCGAAACAGCGAAGTGGTGCGACATCGGCAGCACCCACAGAACCCGGTCGTTCGCCGAGATGGCGAGTCCCGCGTTGGCAGCAGTGATGCGTTCCAAAAGCGTGCAGTGGGAAAGCACGATGCCTTTCGAGTCGCCGGTTGTGCCGGAGGAAAAGCGGATGAATGCCGGATTGAGTGCTTTCAGTTCTCCAATCCAAGGAGGATCGGCGGGCCGGGGGGGGATTGGTTCGATGTGGACTTCCCCGTTTTTATCCCTTTGCAACACGAGATCGAGGGCGACTTCCTCTGTGAGCTTTTGACGCTCTGGCTCGGTCATTTCTGGGGCGAGCGGAACAAAGCACCCTCCCGCCTTGAGGATGGCAAAGGCCAAGGCGATGTAGTCTGCGCTGTCCGAGCATGACAATCCTATGCGAGCCGCGGGTTTGTTGGCGAGGAATGGGCTGAGTTTTTCGGCGAGAAACGCACTACGCATTTCGAGGTCGCCGTAGGTCGTAATTGCATCACGATGCAGAACCGCCGGAGCAGCCGGGTTGGCTTTTTTAAAAATCTCCTCGGCGATGTTCATGGCATATGCGCGGCGGCTTTTCCTGCTGCCGCCCCGGTTGCCATGCAGGTGCCAGTGACGCGAATCGAGGCCTGCGCAGCATGCGTGGCGGAGAGGCAACGGCCGGCCATGAAAAGGTTCGTGAAATCCCGCGAGCGCAGGCATCTGGTTGGGATCGCTGCCGATCGGTTGTTTTCCGGAAATCGGAATTTCGGCCCCTTGGCGTTTTCTCGAAGCTCCAGCGGCCATGAGGCGTAGGCGGCGGCTTCGCGACTATCCCTGCCAGCCAGGATGTCCTCTTCGGTGAGTTGAGAAAGCCCGACGATACGCCGGCTTTCGCGGATTCCCGCGCGGGCAGGCGTTGTGGCAAGAAAAGCGTTCTCGAATCCCTCGAAATCTGACCGCAAAAAATCCAGCACCGCAAACGCAATGGCGCGTCCGGCTTTTTCGACGCGTGCTAGACACTCGGGCGAGCAGGGGTCGAAGGGATCGGCCTGCAAGTCAATTGTCGTCCAGACTTCAGTGGCAGTCATGCCCTCGCGAAAAGCCGCACCCAAAGCCTCGGCAGGAAGTTTTTCCGAAGTCACCGCAGAGGCGATGGCGTGGGCGAGCTTCAATCGTGCATCTCCCGAAGCCGTTCCCGGAGCGACGCCTCCGATTCCAAAAATCCAAGCCGGGCGTTGGAGCTTTTCAGCAGGCGCGGTTTCATAAGCCGCCCCCGACATCGCCGCGATTTCGGCGTCCCCAGTGCAATCCACCACCGCGCGAGCCTCGATTTCCCAAATGCTCCCCCGGCAGAGAAGCTGCAGTCCGGCGAGTGAGGATTTGGAGGATTTGTGAACGGAAGAAATTTCGCTGTGGAGGAAAACCTCCAGCCCCCGAGTTTCAGCGGCCATTTGAACAGCCAGCAGCGCTAGCGCGGCAGGTCGGTGCGGGAGAAAATCCAACCTTCCCATGCGAACCGCAGGTTTCGCGCCACCCATGGCGAGTAGGCGTTCGGCAAATTCCTTCGGCAATCCGGGATTCGAAAACTCCAAAGGCTCGCTGGCATCGTTCCGTAGCCTGTAGAGACCGCACATCGTGTGAACGAGCGCATTAAAAGCCATCCCGCCAAGTCCTCCATGGCGCTCGACGAGCAATGTTCTCGCCCCCGCGCGAGCCGCTCCGATGGCTGCTCCGATGCCGGCCGTTCCTCCGCCGGCCACGAGCACATCCACGGAGAGCTTTTTCATGGATCAGGCTTCGAGCTGCGAAAGAATCGCCTGCGGGGATTTAAAATTTTCACGCGTCACCTCACGGACTGGGATGGCCTTTCCAAGTCTCGTTTCGATGGCGATGAGAAGTTGCATGATGGCCATCGAGTCGAGGCCTGCCCCAAAGAGGTCAGTGTCCATCGCCATGGCAACCTCCGGATCAAGCGTCTCGCTTAAAATCTCAAGAAGGATCGCGCTTTTGTCTTCGGGTGCCGGAGTTTTCAATGAGGTGATGTTGTCTCAATCTCGCGCGGCGCGTCAATCGGGCGGTTGACGGTTTCGAGGCGATATGAGCAGATACAACTTCTATGAATTCTCCCTATTCCATGCCCGTCGGCCAGCTTTCGACCGAGGCTCGGGGCTCGTTTCTCGTTCGCACCTACGCGCATCTCGTGCTGGCTATCAGCCTTTTTGTCATAATCGAGGTGTGGCTATTCCAAAGTGGTATCGCCGATTCGCTGGTCAGGGCTTTCTCAAGCGTGAACTGGCTGCTCGTGCTTGGCGGATTCATGGTTCTCTCGTGGCTGGCGACTTTTCTTGCCCAGCCCAGCGTGTCGAGGCCTTTTCAATATGTCGGGCTGGTTTTGTATGTGTCGCTGCAAGCCGTGATCACTGTGCCTTTGCTGGATGTCGCAAACCAAACCGCGCCAGGTACAATTTCCAGTGCGGCACAGGCCACGCTCGGCGGATTTTTTCTGCTCACCGGCGTGGTGGTGGTAACGCGGAAGGATTTCTCGTTTCTACGGACCTTTCTCATGTGGGGCGGGATTTTCGCGCTGGGAGTGATCGTGTGCGCAGTTCTCTTCAAATTTGATCTCGGCACTTGGTTCTCGGTCGGCATGGTCTTGCTTGCTGGCGGTTCGATTCTCCACACGACCTCGGCGGTGATGCGCGATTACCCAGAGGACGCCGACCTCGCGGCCGCTATCAAACTCTTCGCCGGCGTGGCTCTGATGTTCTGGTATGTGCTGCGCCTTTTCCTCGGCTCGCGACGCTGAGTTTTCCGAATGATAAAACTTTTCACCCTTGTCGCGATCCTCGCGGCGATGCCCTTCGCCGGTGCGCTGGAGATTCAAGGCGTGTCCGTGGGATCCTCCGTACATGTCGAGGGCCAAAACCTCCCGCTGAACGGTGCGGGGTTGCGGACCTTCACTCTCCTGCTCGTTCCGATCAAGATTTATGTGGCATCATTTTATACTCCGGAGCCGCTGCGCTCGAGCTCCGAGGTTTTGGCATCGCCCGGGCCGATGCAATTCAACTTCACCTTCCTGCGTTCCGTCGGGGCTTCCGATGTCACGGAGGCGTGGACGAGCCAGTTTGCGAACAGTGTCACCTACACTTACCCCGGCTACGAAAAAGACCGCGACAGATTCATCGGGATGTTCGGCGCGCTGAAATCCGGCGGGGTGCAAATGGTGCAATTTGTCGGAACCGATACGATTGTTTGCGATCAAGGCACCATGAAAGGCACGATCGCAGGGCGGGATTTTCAAAAGGCTTTTCTCAGCCTCTGGTTCGGATCGAATCCCGTCGCGCCCGGTCTCAAGACCGCGCTGCTGGGGAAGTCAGGTTCTTAATCAGCCTGCCCCGTCGGCACTCCAATGTCTTCATTCCAGAGCTCTGGCTTGGCTTGGATGAAATTCTCCATCAGCGCGATGCACTCTCGGTTTTGGAGAATTTCCACCGTGATGCCTTGGGAATGAAGAAGAGATTCCGGGCCTTGGAAGGTTTTGTTCTCGCCAACGACGACTTTGGGAATCCCATAAAGCTGGATCGCGCCGCTGCACATCGGGCAGGGTGAGAGGGTCGAGTAGATCGTGCAACGGCGGTAAACCGAGGCGGGGAGCCGGCCGGCGTTTTCGAGGCAATTCATCTCGGCGTGGTGGATCACGCTGCCATCCTGCACGCGGCGGTTGTGGCCGCGTCCGATAATCTGGCCGTCGAGCACGAGGACGGAGCCGATGGGAATTCCGCCTTCGGCCAGTCCCTGGCGGGCCTCTTCAATGGCGGCTTGGAGGAAGGGATCGTTCATGGCGGGTCAATCGCGGGTGAGGGAATCAATCGAGCGGGAAATCTTGTCGGCCTCGGCTTTGGCGACTTCCGGCGATGGGCCGGGAGGAGATCCTGGGCCGCCGGCCACATGCGGGCGGGTGTGGCCGATTTGAGTCATGAGAGAACTGAAAAGAATCTCGCGTCGGCGATCGGCGAGTTCACGGATGGCGACGCCGTTTTTTTCAAAGAAGTCCGGAGAAGAGGAAATATCGGCGAGTTTCGCTCCGAACGATTGGGTGAGGATTTCGCGGGCCATGAACCAGTGCCCCGCGCAGTCGGGATGCACGCCGTCGGGTTGGAATCTAAAAGCGGGGTTGGTTTTGCGGGCTTCATCCAAATCCCGACGCATCGGGCCGTGGATATCGACGACATCCCAGCCCTCTGCGCGCTTGGAGAGAAGCCAATCGCGGTAAGCCACGAGATTGAGCTCATGCGGGTTTTGATCGGGAGTGATCGGTGTTACGGGATCGTGGACAGGCGCGGTGCAAAACACGACGCGCTTGGCACCGGCGCGGAGCGCGGCCTCGCGGAGGCGGGTGATCGCCTCGGAGTAGCGGCGCAAACCTTCCGGACCCTCTGGCAGTGCCGAGGCGTCATTCATACCGTAGCAGACAAAAAGCAGGTCGGGCTTGGCGAGTGCCAGAGAGCGGTCGAGGCGGTCACCGATGAATGGTCTCGAAAATCCAAAGGCTCTCGCGTGGCCGTCATTCTCGGCGGGGGTGAGTTCCGAGGCGGTTTCGCTCGAGAGGCCGATGTCCAAAACCTCGAGACGGTGTCCCTGCGAGATCAGCCAGCATTCGAGATCGGTGACATAGTCGCCCGCCTGCGTGATGCTGTCCCCGAGGAAGACAACGCGCTGTATTCCCTCAAGCGGTGTGGCAGCCATGGTAGTTGCAGGCCAAAGTGCAGCAGCGAGGAGACTCGGCTTCAAGTTTGCAGGTAGACGACATGGGTTTGGAGGAACTCGTGGAGCCCGTGTTTGCCGTCGGCACCGCCGATGCCGGATTTTCTCCAGCCGGCGTGGAAGCCCTGCATGGCCTCGAAGTTCTCGCGGTTGATGTAGGTCTCGCCGAAATGGATTTCGCGGCAGGCTTTCATAGCGGAGTTGAGGTCGCGCGTGTAGATTGACGAGGTGAGGCCATATTCGGAATCGTTTGCCAGAGTGATCGCCTCCTCAAGGCTCGAAACGGAAACGACTGGCGCGACGGGGCCAAAAATCTCGCGCTGGATAATATCCATGTCGTGGCGGCATCCGGCGAGAACCGTGGGTAGGTAAAAATGCCCGCCTGGCGAGACTTCGGCGCGCGCGCCGCCGGTGAGGAGCTGCGCGCCTTCGGCGATGGCGCTTCGAACGAGGGCATCGACTTTTTCCAGGCCGACCTTGTTGATGAGCGGGCCGTAATCGACGCCGGGATCGGTGAGAGGATTTCCACAACGAGCCGAGGACATCGCATCGGCGAGCTTTTCTATGAATTCGTCGGCGACTTTTTCGTGAACATAAACGCGCTCGGCGCAGTTGCAGACTTGGCCGCTGTTGATGAGGCGCGAGCTTTTGACGGCATTCACAGCCAGGTCGATGTCGGCATCCGCCAGCACGATGGCGGGTGCTTTTCCGCCGAGTTCGAGATTCACCTTCGTGATGTTTTTCGCGGCGGAGGCCATGATGCGCGAGCCCGTGGCCACGCTGCCGGTGAAGCTGATGAGGCCGATGCGGGGGCTCTCAGCGAGCGCTTGGCCAACGCCCGCGCCACGGCCAGAGAGAATGTTGACAAGCCCTGGAGGCAGGGCGGTCTCGGACAGGAGGCGGCAAAACTCGAAGGCGTTATTCGGCGTTTCCTCGCTGGATTTGATCACGATGGCATTTCCGCAAACGAGGGCCGGGGCCATTTTGCGCGCGATGAGGAAAAACGGGAAATTCCATGGAAGGATGCCACCCACAACGCCGATCGGTTCGCGGAAGAGAAAGATACTCTCGCCGGACCGGTCGCTCGGGATGATCTCGCCTTCGATGCGGCGCGCCCACTCGGCCATGTAGTCGATGTAGTCGGCGGTAAAATTCACCTCCACCTCGGCTAAGCCGAGCGTTTTGCCTTGTTCCTCGACGATGACCCGCGCGAGCGGCTTCACATTTTCGCGAAGCTTCGCTGAGATTTGGCGAAGGAGGTTGGCGCGCTCGATGGCCGGTCGTTTTGCCCAGGCGGGTTGCGCGGCGTGTGCGGCGTCGAGTGCCATGGCGAGATCCTCGGTGGTTGATTCGGGAACGCGGGAAATGACTTCGCCGGTGGCGGGGTTGAGGACTTCGATGGCACCGTCGCTTTTGGAAGGAATGCTGCGGCCGTTGATATAATTCTGGTAGGTTTTCATGATGCTGGAAGGGGAAGGTTTTGATTGGGACAGCCAATAAGTTTTTCTCCGGGGCGGGCCAAGCTTTTCCATTCGATGGAAAAAACTTGAGTCCGTGCCTCGGCGAGAACGATAAACCCTCGTCGGTTGCAAGTTTCAACACCCGTGAAAAATCTATTCGCGTTCCTTTCCATTGCCGTTCTGTTTTTTTCATCCATAGCCAAAGCCGGCGAGTTCATGCCGGCGTCTGCGGCCAAGCCCAACATTCTTTTTATCCTGACCGACGACCAAGGCTATGGCGATTGGGGTTGCACCGGCCACCCGTTGCTCAAGACGCCGAATGTGGACCGGTTGGCGATGGAGAGCGTGCGATTTGAGAATTTCCAAGTGAGTGCCTCGTGCTCCCCGACGCGAGCGGCGCTTTTGACCGGCATTCATGAGTTCCGCAACGGCGTCACCCACACCCAATTGCCCCGCGAGCATTTGTGGAAAGGCGCGACGACGCTCCCCCAGCTCCTCGCCACAGCCGGCTATCGGACCGGATTCATCGGCAAGTGGCATCTCGGAAATACCGAAGGCTACGCGCCCCGGGACCGAGGATTTCAATGGTGCTCCACCAGCCAAGGCGGCCCCCGCGAGCATTTCGATCCGGTCATGATTCGCAACTGCAAACGTGAGAAATCCAAGGGCTATCGCGAGGACATCTACTTCGACGATGCGATGCGGTTTATGGAGGAAAGCGGCGACCAGCCGTTCTTCGCG
>JBIPMC010000493.1:0-3469 GCA_044369345.1 Terrimicrobiaceae bacterium | reverse complement strand
TTGATTCTCCTATTAAATCTGAACAAGCGGGTAATTATGATCGCGCATTTGTCATGCTGCGATAACAATACCGTTTCATTCCTTGTTGTCAGAGACATATTTGTATTTGACTCCTTTTTTGATGAAGAAGATGCCTTCTTAGGATGATCACGTGCCGTTTCGGACGTCCTTGTTGACAGAGATTTATTCGTATTTGACTCCTTTGTTGATGAAGAAGATGCCTTCTTAGGATGATCACGCGCCATTGCAAAAAGGGGGTATGGGGGGTTGTGGGGTAGGTGTTGCGTAACATTATGGTGGTTAATGCCTCCGGTGTCATCTCCTGTACACTCTACATGACAGGTGTTCGGAAACGTGGAGTAAATAGAAATTAATATGTCACACCTTAGAAAGACGTTTTTAATATCATTATTATAATACATTAATATTGTTCAATTAGGTCTAAAATAGAAATAAATATGTCTCTCTTTAGAAAGAGGTTTTAGGTATTAATATCATCATTATAATACATTAATATTGTTTAAATAGGTCTAAAATCCCCAACGATGTCATACAATACATACATACAAATCCTTGTACACTATACATGACAACAGGTTCCGAAACCGGGGGAGGGATCATTTTGATCTTACGAACAATCACCTCAATATCACATGGGAACTAGTATAAAATGGCGAATAGACATAAGATAAAAACTTCCTCCCTCCCTCCCTCCCTCATTCCCTCCCTCCCAAATCACTCTGCCGACCATCCACGTCCGAACACAATTATCACAAATCATCACCATGGCACGGATTAGGCAATTAGCCCGAAAAACCACAGGAGGAAAGTCCCCCCCCGAGGGACTCTCCGTAAAGGCTGCCCGCAAGTCTGCACCCTTCACTGGAGGAGTGAAGAAGCCCCACCGCTACCGCCCTGGCACCGTCGCTCTCCGAGAGATCCGCAGGTACCAAAAGTCTACCGATCTCCTCATTCGCAAAACTCCTTTCCAGCGGCTTGTCAAAGATATTTATCAAGATATTGCAAGACATCCAAGTCGTCGTTATTTACCAAAGGATAATAGATGGCAAGGCTCATCTATTCTTGCATTGCAGGAGGCAGCTGAAGCTTATCATGTTGGGCTGTTTGAGGACACAAACTTGTGCGCCCTTCATGGAAAAAGGGTGACTGTCATGCCAAAAGACATCCAACTCGCTCAACGCATCCGTGGAGAGACGAAGCGAGGTGCGGGGTTGGGATGAGTGGGGAGTTTGGAAAAGGGGAGATGTTATGATAGTTCTCATAACAGCAGTGGGTAGAGGACTCCAGATGGGGTTTTTTGGTTGGGGGAATGAGGGAGGTTGGAATTGGGGGGGAGATACTATTGTCTTTCTTTGCATGTAACAGCTTTCAAACATAATGTAACAGGCGATTGGATATCTGACAAGGGGATTGTGTGTTACCATTATTTTATTTTAACTTATCTAACTCTACACCGTCCAATTATCACCTGAAACTATCTGTGCACCAGCAGCACCTCCTACATTGATCACTTAACATGCCCCACCTCCCTCCCTGCACTGAGGGATTTCTTGTTGTTTACATCAAACCACCATGGTTAGCCTTATAGCCTCCGACATTGGAGCTGCCCATATTTAAATTCCCGCCAACGCTGAGAGAATTTTCATTGCCACTTATGACGCAGTTGTGAAGCACGTTATGGATAGAATCACCATTTTTGTCTGGGTAGTCGGTATTACTATCTATATCAGTCATTTTGTCTGTTGGGATGTAAAGATTGGCAACCCCAGTTTTAACGAGTTCTAAAAGCATGTGACAATATTCCTCGTCCATTTGATCTGGATATTTCTCCCGAAATTTATTCAGCAAAATGACAGTGCGCTGCTCATCGTCAGGGCGAATGACAACCTTCCCATCAACAATATAGCGTCTCAAAGGAGAATACAGGAACGTCAACCATATTTCATGTTTAGTTTCCTCTTCGAAGCCAATATCCTCAATTGTGCACCGAATTTTTTTTTGTTTGCATTCCTCGTACCAGGCCTTGCGTTCCTGGAATTGTTTTATGTCATCTGTGGACATTTTTGCAGCAATCGGGGTAGACTCATCTGATTTCATTGGCTGAATCAAAATCAATTGATGGGTGGAGAAGATGATGTGAAAGTGGTTGACCGAGAGAAAGTAGAAAATGTGGCTAATTATTGGTTTTGTAAGAATTATTATTATTTAAATTGCGGTACCATTATATTAGGAGTAGTACATGCATCTGCATCAGTCACGAAGGCAAGGTGTCATATGGGACCTAAATCATAGTTCCAATGTATTGTGGCATATTCATCCTCTCAAACATATATCTGTCCCGAGACATTCAAATTTTTCATCACGGGACCTAACGGCATGAGAAGGTATCTTCAGGCCTAATATAGCCAGGAGACGTAACATCTTTTGATTCAAACGCCCGTCGAAAAGGACGACTGGTATATACGTGGTATATGGGTAGTGTATACCAGTCATATACCAGGTTTTCGTCATAGATTGGCATTTTCCTGGTATACAGTTGGGACATAGCGGTCATTTCACATATACACTGCTACCGAAAAAATAGTTGTGGTTATAGTTGTGAGAGCCTAACTATAACTGCAACTATAGGTGCCTATAGTTGAGGTATAGGATTGCAATCGCAACTATAGGTCCTCCAACTATAACTACAACTATAAGTTCTCCCCAATGAAAAATCATGTTTACACTTTCATCACAATAAATTTAATTGCAGCATAATAATTATAGAAGGGAGCTTTCTTATTTCTTATACATAAGACTGAAGGAAGAAGGACATTCTCCTCAAATATCTGCTATATCAAAGCAATGGTCCATTGTTAAATTATTTCCAGCAATAGCTCTTAACCGATCTGCATTAAGGATGTGTTCAATTGCACTAGTAAGAAAATCAGACACCATCAAAGGGGGGAATTCAGTCAATAAAACAGATAAGAGAGCAAAGAAGGTGAGCGTGCTTGCTTAAAAATCATGAGATCATAGCACTTGTTGATTTTTTTCACATCTCCTGCATTAGCTCTTCGCGAATCAGCATCAACCAGGCCCTAAAAAACAATGGTTAGAAAGTTATTAGCCATCAAAGAGGGGGAATTCACTCAATAAAACAGATAAGAGTGCAAAGAAGGTGAGCGTCCTTGGTGAGAATTAGTCTAATCATCGCGCTTGTTGATTTTTTTCACATCTCCTGCATTAGCTCTTCGCGAATCAGCATCAACCAGGCCCTAAAAATTGATGGCTAGATAGTTATTAGCCATCAAAGAGGGGGAATTTAGTCAATAAAACAGATAAGAGTGCAAAGAAGGTGAGTGTGCTTGGTGAGAAATAGTCTTATCATCGCGCTTGTTGATTTCTTTCACATCTCCTGCATTAGCTCTTCGCGAATCAGCATCAAACAAGCCATAAATAATAAGGG
>JBIPMC010000253.1:0-3487 GCA_044369345.1 Terrimicrobiaceae bacterium | reverse complement strand
TCACGGGTGTTGGAATCTATTCAGGAGTTGAGATCGCAGCGAGGAAGCAAAAGAAGCACATCGCAGAAGCCCTCAGAACTATTATTGCAAAACATCAGCGAGCCACCAATCCCGGAAAGAATGTGATCGGCGTGTGAGACACTAAGGTCAGAAGGTTCGGCTGCGGCAGGATACCCGTCAATTTCCTCGGCAGAGCTGATTGATCCAGGAATACGAAACGACACAGCCACCGAAGCGGCGGGAATTTCCCTGGCACAGCGGGCCGACAATTCCTCGAGTTGCAAGGTCGTGAGCACCGCCATCTGAATGTCGATTTTTCGCGTCGGCAAAAACGCACGGAGCCTTGTGGCGATCGAGAGGAGGGCAACGCGAAAGGCAAATTCCGCCAAGTGCACATGAATCGGCGATTCCGGCGGGAGGAATTGGATTTTTGCCGTTTTTGGAAAAACCAGACGCAGCAAATCGAGTTCCGAAGCCACCAGCGTCTCGAGGTCGTGGTAGGTCTTCTCGCGCTCGGCGACATTCAGGTGGATTTGCGTGGTGCGAGCGAGGATTTCCTTGATGCGCTCGACTCCTCGGCCGATTTCCTGAACGGCCTCGGCGGCTCTTCCGTCGTCCTGCCGAGCCTCTTGACAGACCTCCAGATTGAAATAAATGCCGGTGAGCACATTGTTCACCTCGTGAATGAGGCCCGGGGTCAATTCCGAATTCAGCTCGTTCGAAGCCCGACGCAAAACGAGAGCCTCGGAGGAGCATCCGTCCACTAAGGATTTGGGTATGGCCTGAGCTGGCATGGTTAAGCACATAAGTTCAAAAACACCTGATTTGCGAAAAGCACAAAATCCGCACCGGGCAACCTATCCTCACTCGGGAGAAACCGGTGGAAGTGGCTGCGGCGCGAGGGAGGCGAAGGCCTCATGGGCTACAAACCCGGCAAAAAGCCTCGGGCTTTGCAGGATGATTTGATTGCCGCTAGCGGCCTCGCGGTCTTGGCCCTTCGGAATTGTCGGACTGATGTATGGAACATTCAGGCCCAACCCCGCGAACTGAGTTGCCAGCGCGGCCACATCAGGCTCGGCGGTGTCCAAAATGCCGTCGGCCACCCAGATGACTTCCATGTTCCGCAGATCGACAATCTTGGCCCTCACCCCGATCGCGATCGGACGGTAGGGGCGGAATACTGTGAAATCGATGAACATCACCGCATCGGCGGCGTGTTTATGCCGGAGGAAATCGCCTCGTTGCTCGTGAGTTGGAGCATCTCGCTGCGGGGCACTTGAACGATTTCGTATTTTACCACCTTGGAAAGCTCGCCACGGAAAATACCATCCATGTCGCGCTGGACATCGTCGATCGGGCGGTTTGCATAGATCGGCAGGACCGCGAGGCGTCGCATTCCCGCCGGCCATACCGCACCCGATGAGACCGCTTGCGGCGGGGAGGTCATGCTCGGCTCGGAGATTCTCTGGATTCGACCGGTCTTTGTCGAGGCGTTCGACTTGTCGTGAAGGGTGCGAGAATTGGAAATCGTGCAGGCCGGGAAGACAAAGGCCACGGCCAACCCGGCAATCAGAGAGGCAGGGAAAAATCGGAAATGCATGGACTTTTGCGTAGCATTTTCCGTGCCTTTAGCAATACAGCTCAAAATGGCCCCGCCTTACACCGCCTCGCCGAGATTCCTCTTGAAGCCGAGGGAATTCGCATTAAGTTTTGGCCCCTGCGATCGATATAAATAGAATGAAATCGACCGATTCTTCCACCCCCAGCCAGACGGCCCAAGCCGCCAGCAGGCCTCAAATAATTCATTCAATGCATTATTTTTTAGCAACTTCTGTTTTTTTAACATCTCTCATCGCCTTCACGGGTTGCGCCAGCACTTTTAAGAACAAAACTTCACCGCCGGCACCGCGCACGATTTCGTTGACGCTGCCCAAACCGGCCGCCATGCGTGTGGCAAACGATACCTCCAACCGCCGCAAAGCTCCTCTCCTGCCTAAAATCGTCGATACCACTCCAAAGGACGACTCCCCCACTAGCGCCATCGATGAGATGGTGCCACCCTCCGAGGCGAAAATCGTTTCGTCCGCCGTGCCGAAATTTATCGAAAACGAGCAGCCCGAGGATTTCTTCCAAGGCGTCGGCGACACCCCGAGCGGAGAGGCCGTTTTGGGCGGCGGCTTCTTTGATAGTGTCTTCCGTCCTGCCGCTCCCCCGAACCAGCCTGTCAGCAGCGCCACCTACACCACCTCGGAATAACGACCATGATCAGACTCAACGCCGGCCTGGCCGCCCTTCTCGCCTTCACAGCCTACACCCAAGCTGAAATAGCCGCACCTCCCGCCATCAGCGAAAACCCAGCGCCAGCCCCTCCCACAGAGACTCCTGTTATGGAGGAACTCGCCGCCCCGCCAGCCAAAGCCACCACACTCTCCGACAAGGTCGATAATTCCACAATACCCTCCCCGATACCGTTCGACTCGCTCGTGTCGGAGGTCGAGGAGGATTTGGGTCTGAACTCCGACCGCGTGTCCGAGGTCGCCAGCATCAAAAGCATGGAGATCGAAATCCAGCAGGCCCTCGAAATGAACGAGACCGCCTTGGCCGAGAAACTCTTTGCCCAACTCATGCGCCTCGGCGCCCCGACCTCTCGCAAACGCGACGCCATGCTGCGGATGGGTCGGCAGTTGGATGAAAAACAAAAGCAACCCGCGAAGGCGATCGTGGTCTACGAGCAGTTCATAGAGAATTTTCCCGACGACCCCGAGTCCCCCAATATTCTGCTCCGTCTCGGCCGCCTCTACCGTGCCACCGGTGCACATGCCTCGGCCCTGAACAAATTCTACAGCGTCCTCTATTCCTCGCTGCAGTTGAAAACCGGCAACGACTACACCAACGCCTCGCTCCGCGCGAAGATGGAGATCGCTCACACGCACTTCGCAGCCGGTGAATTCAAGAAAGCCGGCGACCTCTACTCCAAGATCAAGCTCCTGAAAATGTCGCCCGAGGAATCCAGCGAAGTCGCCTTCCGCCTCGCCTACATTTCGTATCTCTCAGGCGAATACGCAAACTCGCTCACCGCAGCCCAAACCTTCCTCGATACCTTCCCGTCCAGCCCGCTCGCCCCTGAAGCCCAATATCTCTTCATCCAATCGCTCAAAAAACTCGGCCGCGACACCGAGGCCATGAAGGAAACCATCGAACTCCTCCAAGCCGGCCAGAAATACGGAAAATCCAAACCCGCCGTCTGGGCCTACTGGCAGCGCAAGACGGGCAACGAAATCGCCAACGAGCTTTACGAAAGCGGCGATGCCTTCGGCGCTCTTACCATTTACCAAAAACTCGCCGCCCTCAACGACGCCCCCGATTGGCGCGGACCCACGATCTACCAGATCGGGCTTTGCTACGAGCGCCTCCGCCATTTCGATCGCGCCCGCGAAGCCTATCGCTACATCATCGATAAAATACCTGCCTCCACGAATACCGCTTC
>JBIPMC010000252.1:0-3492 GCA_044369345.1 Terrimicrobiaceae bacterium | reverse complement strand
TCCGCTCGCCAAGAAAGGCATGGCCGACAGCCTCAAGATGGCGAAAAACCCGAATGTCACCGTGCGCATGCGCGGCGTCATGGAAAAATGCACTTTCTGCATCCAGCGCATCGAAGAGGCCAAAATCTCGCGCCTTGTAGAAGCCGGCCCGACACCTGCCAGCGAAACGCCGGTTGCCGCCTTCAAGGTTGCGTGCCAGCAGGCTTGCCCGAACGACTCGTTGATTTTCGGCAACATTGCCGACCCGAAGAGCGCCGTCAGCCAATCCCGCAAGGGCCCGCGCGTTTACGAGATGTTCAAGTATCTCAATGTCTCGCCGCGAGTTCTGTATCTCGCCCGCATCCGCAATCCCAACCCCAAGATGCCCGGAGCGGACCAAGTCGGAATGGCCAATGGAGCCGGCCACCACGGCGCGCACGGCGCAGGCCACGACGCCCATGATTCCCACAACGCCCAACCGCCTCACGGCGACGCCCACGCCGCTCCAGCCGCCCACTAAGGTTTAAGAAATGTCCAACGCCACAGCCGAACATCCCGAGCACCTTACGGAAGACGAAAAACAACTCGTCCGCCAACCGCTCGTGCTCAACAAGCGCACGATGGGCTGGATCAGCGATTACATCAGCTCAATCGTCGAGGGCAAGACACCAACTTGGTGGTATATCTCGATGGGAGTTACCGTTCCCCTCACGCTCATGTGCTTGGCGCTGTTGGGTTATCTTATTTCCACAGGCGTCGGCGTGTGGGGCAACAACCACCCCGTCGGCTGGGCCTGGGATATCACGAACTTCGTGTTCTGGATCGGTATCGGCCACGCGGGCACGCTCATTTCGGCGATTCTTTTCCTGACCCGGCAGAAGTGGCGCACATCGATCAACCGCGCCGCCGAAGCGATGACGCTTTTCGCCGTGGTCTGCGCCGGTATTTACCCTGCACTGCACGTCGGCCGTGTGTGGATGGCTTGGTTCCTCGCCCCGGTGCCGAACGCCAATGCGATCTGGCAAAATTTCCGCTCCCCGCTCCTTTGGGACGTGTTCGCGGTCTCGACCTACTTCACGGTGTCGGTGCTCTTCTGGTATACCGGTCTCATTCCTGACCTCGCCACCCTGCGTGATCGCTGTACCACAAAGATTCGCAAGTTCATCTACGGCGTTCTTGCCCTCGGCTGGCGCGGTGGCAACCGCCAATGGCGCCACTACGAAATGGCCTACTTGATCTTGGCCGGTCTCTCCACCCCGCTCGTTCTTTCGGTGCACTCGGTTGTGTCCTTCGACTTCGCTACATCGGTCATTCCCGGCTGGCACACAACGATCTTCCCGCCTTACTTTGTCGCAGGCGCCATTTTCGGCGGTTTCGCGATGGTGCTGACCATCATGATTCCGGCTTGCGCGATTTACAAACCGCTGCACGACCTCGTGACGATCGACCATGTGGACAAGATGTGCAAAATCATCCTCCTCACCGGTTCCATCGTCGGCTACGCCTACCTGATGGAGTTGTTCATCGCATGGTATGGCGCCAACCCTTACGAAAAAGCCGCTTTCTGGTATCGCGCCTTCGGTCCCTACTGGTGGGCTTACTGGTCGATGATGTTCTGCAACGTCATTGCTCCTCAGATGTTCTGGTTCAAATACTTCAGAACCCATCTCATCTGGGTGTGGGTGATCGTCCAGTTCCCGAATGCCGGTATGTGGTTCGAGCGTTTCGTCATCATCGCGACCACGCTCGCACGCGACTTCACTCCCTCTGCTTGGGGAATGTTCCACCCGACTTGGGTCGATATTTGCACTTTTGTGGGAACTTTCGGGTTGTTCACCACACTCTTTCTCCTTTTCATTCGATTCCTGCCGATGATTTGTATGTTTGAAGTCAAAGCGGTCCTGCCAGAAGCGGACCCGCACCACGGGGAGGCTCACTAAAATGGACGCCGTCGGAAATCCCACAGCACCCGTCTACGGAATCGCAGCTGAGTTCCAGTCCGCTCGCGACCTCTACCATGCCGCCGAGAAAATCCGCGAAGCTGGATTCTCGAAATGGGATGTCTTTTCCCCGTTCCCGATTCACGGAATGGACGAAGCCATGGGCCTCAAGCGCTCGATTCTCGGAAAAGTCGTCTTTTGCGGCGGCCTCACTGGATTCTTGACCGCAGTGAGCTTGGAATTCGGAACTTCCTCGTTCCTTTATCCTCTTATCGTCGCTGGCAAGCCCACCAACCTCTACACGGTGCCGGCCTTTTTCCCGGTCAAGTTCGAGTTGACCATTCTTATATCGGCCTTCACGGCGGTCTTTGGAATGTTGATCATGAACGGTCTGCCACGCCTGAACCACCAACTCTTTAACTGGGACCGCTTCAAAAAAGTCACCGAGGATAAATTCTTCGTCGCCATTGAGTCCGAAGATCCGAAATTCTCCACCCGCTCGGTAAAGGATTTTCTGGAATCCCTCGGCGGAACCAATATTACCACCATCCACGGAGACTAATCGGGCATGCTGAAATACTTCTTCTCCATTTTCATTCTGGTGGTCGTCCTCGTGGTGACTGTCGCGGGATTCCGTGGCCAGAAATTCGACAAGCCTCCAATTGAACTTTTCCCGGACATGGATCACCAACCGAAGGTGAAAGCCCAAGTGCCCAGCGAGTTTTTCGCCGATGGCCGTGGCAACCGCCAGCCGATCGCTGGAACCGTGCCGCTCGGCTATGCGATGCCACTTCACAAACCCGTCAATGGCTCCACTGGCGAATCGCCCAGCCCCTACAAGCAGGTGAAATTCTCTAACAGCGTGTCCTATTTCGATACTGGTCGGTTCGATAACCAGTGGGGCACAGGCCTCCCGGTTAATGAAGTCACTCCCGAATTCATCGCCCGAGGCCAAGAGCGCTACAATATCTCCTGCGCTGTCTGCCACGGAGACACCGGTGCTGGAAACGGCATCGCTGGAAAATACGGTCTCGTCGCTATCGCCAACCTCCACCAACAACGCATCCGCGACATGGCAGACGGGGAGATTTTCAACACTATCACCCATGGAAAAAACACCATGATGGGCTACGGCGACCGCATCCAAGTGCAGGACCGATGGGCGATTGTCGCCTACATCCGCGCGCTCCAACTCTCGCAAGGCGGTGCCACAATCAATGATGTTCCGCCCGCCGAACGGGCCCAACTCGAAGCGCAGAAACAATGAGCAGCAGTCACGAACCATCCCAACCCGGCAGCCACACCTTCGACTACAAACATGTCGGTGGCCGCTTCCTCGGCCTCGTCGCGCTGGCCATTGTGGCGTTCGCCGCCGTGGGCTTCGGAGCAGTGACTGACACGAAGCAATTTGCCTTCTCTTACCTCTTCGCGTTCACCTTTTTCCTCACGATCTGCATGGGCGGTCTGTTCTGGACGCTCGTCCACCACGCCGTGGATGCCGAGTGGAGTGTCGTGGTTCGTCGCCAGTTGGAAAACATTGCCAGCCTGTTGATTGTGATGGGCGTTTTGTTCA
>JBIPMC010000027.1:0-11624 GCA_044369345.1 Terrimicrobiaceae bacterium | reverse complement strand
GCTCATGGGCTTCACTGGTAAGCATGTAGCCATCCCATTTTCCAAAGGTCGGCGAGCTATCGCGCAGGTCCACGAGCACATCGAACACCGTGCCCGACGTTACCCACACGAGTTTACCCTGAGCCGCTGTGCCGCTCTGGTAGTGGAGACCGCGCAGCACATACTTCGAGGAACGGCTGTGATTGTCCTGCACGAAATCGGCGGCGATCCCTAGTTTGGCGAAAGTTTCCTTATTCCAGCTTTCTAGAAAAAACCCACGCGCGTCACCAAAGACTCGGGGTCGAAGCAGGTAGGCTCCGTCAATTTTTGTGGGATATTTTGTCATGAGAAAAATTGAAATCAGCGATCCACGGCCCTACCGGCATTTCCGATTCCCCTGCGCATTGCGGGCAAGCTGCCGCCCTCGTTCAACCGTGCATCCCGGTGAACCATTTTCAAATACCAGACTATCTCCGATTTTCATACGGAATTGGCGCCACCAGAGCGGCGAGGTCTTCACTTCACTAGTAACCTCAAAATCCAAGGCAGCATCATCTCAACCCGCTGGAGGGGCTCCAAGGCGGTAGGCCGATCCTCCAACGCCAAGTTGCCATCGAGCGACCCCATCGTTTTAATCCGTTGAAGAGCACGGTCAAGTCGTGGATTAAGCTCTTTCTTGATGAAATCGGTATCGAATTTGCTCAACTCCAGATCATCCGCAAATTGGTGGCGGTGTTCACTAGGCATGTAAACAGTCTGCACCGCGCGGACTGACCTCAAGACCTTCAGCCCTTGACTCGCCGCTCCAAAATTGATTCCCAGCAGGTCGATGATTACATCCATCGGCAGCGCAAGTGCTCGCCATCCACTTCCAAGGCCTCATGCAGGAAGCCCCACTGGTAGGTTGTCTTGTAGGACGCATCGACCCGGACACCCTTTCTCGCCCAAACCCGCCGGATCACAGGCAATAGTGCATAGCGATGCTCATCCAGAAACCAAATCCTCACCGCTTTGCCCGGGTATGAACCCCTGTGGCCTTGGCCGTGCGATTGCTCAAGTCTACGCGGAACTCTTCGGCGGCCTTGGTGTCCTTTTTCACATTGCTTTTGCGCGGAACCTTCAACTTGCCTTCAAAGTGACGCATGATCTTGCGCAAACCGATTTCGGTCTCAGTTTTACTTTTCCGATTCTTGATCCAAGCCTGCGCGTCCCGCGCCTGCCGGAATTTCCCCTGCTCGAGTTGTTTGAGAAACTCATCAGCCAGCACTCCACGCACGGTCGGAACCCTTGCGCCCGCCCAATCGCGCTTGAGCAACCCTTCTGCACCTTCGGCCCATCACCTTGTCGCGGTAGGTGAAAACGGTATGGCGACAACCCCAGCGACTTTCATGATCTCGGCCACGGTATGCTTGTGCTGTGCGATCAAGCGCACCAGCAGCAGGCGCTTGCACGCCCAGTCGGGTTGTAAAAGGCCATAAGCCTCTTCGATTGGCGCCAAAACGTCTTTTCCAAGTCTCGTTAGGACTCTCATGCGTAATGAAAATCACAATAAATTGATACTTTAAAAATCTATTTTCTATTAGACTTTGTTATAAAGTGGGGCGTTTGGGCGAAACAACCCTACCTGTTTTTATTCTTGGCTGTAGAGAAGTCGACCGCAGCGTGCCGAATCCACCCTGCTCGGCGGGGTTTTGGCAGTTTTTAGGGAGTGGGGGGATCGACTTGATGGCTCGCGGGGCGGTCCCAGAAATACCTTTTTAAGAGAACCTTGATCGTGGCTGTAAGGGGGACGGCGAGGATGGCTCCGAGGAGGCCGCCGAGGATTAAGCTCCAGGCCAGCACGGAGATAATGACCGTGAGGGGGTGCAGACCGACCGACTCGCCGACGATTTTTGGAGCAATGAAGATGCCATCTATATTATTGGCCAGAATGAAGATAAGCGTGACCAATGCGGGGTGCAACCAGTCACCAAATTGGGCGGCGGCGATGATCACGGCCGGGATGTAGCAAATCATCATGCCGAGGTAGGGAATCAGACCAAGGACTCCGACCATGATTCCGATGAGAATGGCAAAATCCAAACCAAGGAATAGCAGGGCCACGGCGATCATCACGCCGTCGATCAAGCTGACGAGGAGTTGACCACGGAAAAAGCTGATTAGGTAAGAGTTGATCTCTCCAACCAGCGAAACAATCTCGCTCTTCAGGGGTGAGGCGCGGAGTGGCAGGTAGCGGCTCCAATTATCCGCAATCGCGGGGCTGTCTCGCAGGAAGAAAAACAGGAAAATCGGAACAAGGATGAGGCTCAGAAGAAATCCGAAAACACCGAGGAAGCCGCCGAGGCTGCGTTGAAGGAAACGGCCGGATTCCACCGCAAAGTCGGGGAGTTTTTGCTGAACCCATGTCCCGGCGTCCTTGATCGCCGTGCGAACCATGGCGGTGATCTGGTCGCCGGCGGTTTGGGGCTCTTGGTGGGCGTCGAAGGGATCGAACTCGGCGAGTTTTTGAAGGTTGTTCAGCGTGCTCGTCGCCAGAGCTTCGGTTTTCATCATGTAGGCAGGGAAATTTTTAGTGAATGCCTGCCCCTGCCTGTAGGCCGGCGGCGCAATATAGACGATCAACCCTACGAACAGGCACGCGAAAATCACATACACGGCCGCGATGCTGGCGAGTCGGCTGAGGCGCAGGCGCATAAAAAACTTCACCACTGGCTCGAGCAGGAACGCGAGGATCGCCGCCACGGCGACCGGGATCAAAACCGGTTGAAGAAACGAGATGCTTACCACAACAATCGAGCCCACAAGGGTGATCGCGGCCGCGATGGCGAGGAAGGACAGCGTGGTAACGCCTGCCCAGAAAATTTTGAGCTGAAATGGACTCGGAATCTTCAAACCGCGCCAGTTACTAACCGCTCACTGCTCTGCGGGCAAAGAAAAACAACGCTACTTGGAGGCCTCGTCGGTGCGATGAGTGGACGAATTAATGAAGGTCACCTGGCTTTTCTGGCGCTGAAGAAATTCGGCGGCGAGCTTGCGGTAGGAATTGGCTCCAATCCCAATCGGATCGTGCTCGAAAATCGTCCGTCCATGACTCGGCGCCTCGGCGAAACGGACCGTGCGCGGGATGAGCGTCTTGTAAACGACCTCTTGAAAATGATTCCGCACCTCCCGCTCGACGGCGGGGTTCAGGTTCGTGCGGGCATCGAACATCGTGAGTAAGAGGCCGGAGATCGAGAGCGTGGGATTCGCGCCGGAGGCGCGTATGCGGTCGGTGACCTCCATCAAAAGCCCGAGCCCCTCGAGCGCGTAGTATTCGCACTGGATCGGCACGAGGATTTCGTCGGCGGCCGTGAGCGCGTTGGACATCAGAATCCCCAGCGAGGGAGGGCAATCGAGGAGGATGTAGTCAAAGGCGCTTTTCTCGCGGAGGTCTTCAAACGCCGCGCGAAGCCGCATCATATGGTCATCCATGCGCGCCACTTCCACCTCTGCGCCGGCGAGGTCGAGGTCCGAGGGAATGATCGAGAGGTTTTTGATCCGGGTCGGGGCGACAAGATCAGACGCGGGTTTTTCGCCGATGAGCGCGGCGTAAATGCTCGGAGTCTCCGCGCCCTCTTCTTTCGAAACCAACACGCTGGAGGCGCTGCCCTGCGGGTCGAGATCCACAAGCAAAATACGGACCTTTTTTTCCGCAAGAGCGGCAGCGAGGTTGAGGCTGGTGGTGGTTTTTCCGACCCCTCCCTTCTGATTCGTGATGGCGATGATTTTCATGGAAAAAGTCGGAGGCTAGCGTTGCCCGTAGTGCTTGACCAGTCCCTCCACAATCGCATCAGCGTATTCGCGGTAAATGCTCTTGCGCGTGGCCCCGGAGATCTTTTTTTTGCCCTCGTAATCGCCCGCCTGAATGCGTTGGAAAACCTCGCGCGAGTTCATCACATAGGGCTCGGCGTAAACGACCGGGCACTCGAAAAGCCGGTTTGCGAGCAGGTTTCTCGCCCAAATGTAATTGCTGCCGGGAATGCGAACCTCATTACCCTGGTAGATGTAGGGCGGCAGGCCGGTCGCGGCGAGTGTGGTTTTGGCAAGGGCTTTCGAGGCCGCGACCTCTTCCTCATGCGAACCGTTGAGGAGCTTCACGAGCATCTCGTAGCGCTGGTCCTCGTAGCTGAGTTCCTTTTTGCTCCAACCGCCTGTGACGAGGAAGTGGGCGTGGTTTTTGGTGACGAGCGAGGGTTTGTCGGGATTGCCCCAGGCCTCGGCGTTGAAATGCAGGGCGAGAACAAGATCGGGCTTGAGCAAATCGTTCACGATCACAGCGCGGCGGCGGATCTCGGCGGTGCGGTAGAAAAGGCGTTCGCTTTCTTTCGTGATCGCGAACTTCGTAGCTTTGTCGCCTTTTTCGCGGAGGGATTCCACGGCGAGTTTGCGCAAACCCTCAGGCCGCCGGCTGGTGATCGGCTCCGAGCCCGAGCGGGTGAGTGCGACCTGCGCACCGAGGGCCTCGAGACGCGGCTTCACGAGCTTCGCCACGCGCAGGGTCATGTCGCCCTCGGTGACGGGTTTGGACTTTCCGATCTGAAACCAACGCTCCTCCATTGGCGCCCACTTGCCGCCGATATGGCCAGGATCGATCGTGATTTTCACTCCGGCGAGAGGTGTTCCAGAATCCTTCGGAATCGCAGAACGCGGGCGCCAGTAGCGCGCTGGCGCGGCCGGGGATTTCGCGAAGCGGAGCAAGTAGGGCGGCTTGCCCGGAGCGGTCTGGATTTTTGCCATCGTGGGCGTCACACCGATCACGCCGACGGCGGCGTCGCCCGGGGCATAAACCCGCGCGAGCAGATCGATGAACCGTTCTCGTGTGATAGTCTCCTGGAATTTGTCGAGCTTCGACCAATCCGGGCGAGCGCCGAGCGGTGTGGTTTTGGCGAAGGCCGGCTGAAGCAGCCCCGAGAGACAGAAAAGGATCAACGAAAGAATTCGCACCCGGTTTTTTTAAATGCGTTCGCATCCGGTTGCTATAAAAAGGAGAGATGATCCGTCTTCTTTTTCTGGGTGACATTGTGGGCGAACCGGGGCGTACGGCTGCGAAAAAAGTCGTGGCCGCCATGCTCGCGGAAAACGCCGTCGATTTTGTGGTGGTAAACGGCGAGAACGCTGCCCATGGCCGCGGGATCACGCCAAAAATCGCGATCGATCTCCTGCGCTCGGGCGTCGCCGTGATCACCACCGGCGACCATGTTTGGGATCAAAAGGAGACGGCGCCCTACCTCCCAACCGAGCCGCGCGTCTTGCGTCCCGTGAACTATCCGCCGGGCGCGCCGGGCCAAGGCAGCATCGTGCTCGATACGGCCAAGGGGCCGATTGCCGTGATGAATGTGCAATGCCGCACTTTCATGAACCAGCAACTCGACAATCCCTTCACCTGCGCGATGGCTGAAGCGGATCGACTCCGCGCGGAAACGCCCGTGATTTTCGTCGATGTCCATGGCGAAACGACGAGCGAAAAAACCGCCGTCGCGCGCTATCTCGATGGCAAAGTCTCGGCAGTCGTCGGCACCCACACGCATGTCCAAACTGCCGACGAGCGTATTCTTCCTGGCGGAACGGCGTTCCTCTGCGACGCGGGAATGTGCGGCCCGCTCGACTCGATTCTCGGACGCAAGGCAGAGGCCGTGGTGCAAAAGTTCCTCGATGCCCTCCCCTCGCAATTCCCAATCGCGCGAGGCCCAGTGCAGGTTTGCGGCGCGTTGATCGAGATCGATCCCGCCACCGGCCGCGCCGCCTCTATCTCGCGATTCCGCCAGGTTCTCGACGAGGCCTGAGGGCGCGCGCCCATGCCAAAATCCGAAACCATCCGAGCGCTCCACCGCGAGAACCGGCGCACTCTAGCCACTGCGTTTCCCATCGTCGCGGGGTTTGTCGGCCAAATGCTCATGGGCCTCGCCGACACGCTCATGGTGGGCAAGGTCGGCACGGTTCCCCTCGCCGCGTGTGGCTTTGCAAACACGCTTCTCTCCGTGCCGCTGGTTTTCGGCTTCGGCGTTCTTGCGGGGGTGAGCGTAAACGCCTCGCACGCCTTCGGAGCCGGCAAGCCGCACCTCGCAGGCGAAAGCCTCCGCAGCGGGCTGCTCATCGCGATCGTGATGGGGGTTCTCGTTGCGCTCGCCACGCACGCGTTCTTTCCATTTCTTCCCCTCTTCAACCAACCCGCAGAGGTCAATTCCTCGTGCACGAACTACCTCCTGCTCTGCGCGTGGTCGATGCCCGCCGTGTTTGCGACCGGCTCCACAAAAAATTTCTGCGAAGCGCTCGCGCGACCCTGGCCGCCATTCTGGATCATGCTCGGCGGGGTTCTGCTGAATGTTCTTCTCAACTGGATTTTGATCTACGGAAACCTCGGCACTCCTGCCATGGGACTCGACGGCGCGGGTCTGGCCACGCTGCTGAGCCGGATCGCCACGATGGTTGCGATGTTTCTCTACCCCGCATGGGCCGAGTCGCTCCGCGCGGCATGGCCTGAAGATTGGACCGCTCCCGGCCTGATGCCGGAAGTGAAACGCCTGCTCGGCATCGGCATCCACTCGGGCGGGTTGAGTCTTTGCGAGGCGACCGGCTTTTCCTTCGGGTCGCTGATGATGGGCTGGTTGGGAGTCAACGAACTCGCCGCGCACCAAATCGCGATCACCTGCGCAGCGACGACCTTCATGGTACCGCTCGGCATCGGGCAGGCCGTGGGCGTTCGAGTCGCCCGGGCGCGGGGCGCGGGGCGCCTCGATGAAATACGATCGATCGTCCACGGCACGCTGGGAATGACACTCGGCTTCGCCATGTTTTTTGCGCTGGTTTATTTGACCCTCGGTTCATGGATCGCGGGGTGCTTTACCGACGACGCCGAAGTCCTGGCGCTCACCGCGCAACTGCTCGTCCTCGCCGGTGTTTTCCAGATCTTTGACGGCATTCAAATCGCGTCCTCCGGCGCCCTGCGTGGATTCGCGGATACGAAAGTTCCATTCCTTTTCGGCATTCTCGCCTACTGGATCGTGGCCTTGCCGGTTTCGTATCTCGCCGCCTTCCGCTTCGACCTCGGCGCGCGTGGCATTTGGATCGGATTCGTGGTCGGCCTGGCTATTGCGGCCATCGCCCTCGCCGCACGCTTACTGGCAAAATGCTCGGCACATCCCGAAACGCCCCGATAGCATCGCATCGATTCGATGGACCACGAAAATCTCCGCCAACTCCTCTGTGACCTCGGCACCGCGATCCGCTCAAAGGTCGTTTCCGCCCGCGAGGGGCTTTCGGCGGAAAACCTTTCCTCCGTCACCGGCCTGGCCGGCGGCGATACGATCTTTGCCATCGATCGCTTTGGCGAGGACGCCATCCTCGAGTGGTTCGACGCCTCTTGGCCTGCCCACGCCCCCGTACAGATCGTAATGGAAGGCCTCGAGTCGGAGTTGTGTTTTCCTGAAGGGAAATCCGCCGCCGAGACCGACTGGAAATGCATCATCGACCCGATCGATGGCACGCGCGGGTTGATGTATGATAAGCGGAGTGCTTGGGCGCTTGCCGCCATAGCCCCGCAAGGCGGAGCTGAAACCAGCCTCTCCAAAACCGTCGCCTGCGCAATGACCGAACTGCCCGTCTCGAAGCAATGGCGTGCTGACCAATTCAGCACGAGCCTCGGCGGGCCGCTCGTCGCAACATGGTGCGATTGGCGCGCGGGCACCTTGCCGGAACCTCTCCAAATCTCACCGTCGGGCGCAGTTTCGTTCGATCACGGCTTCGCCTCGCTCGTGAAATTTTTCCCGGAGGGCCGCACGCTCACGGCGCAAATCGAGGAGCGCCTTTGGGACCAACTCGTCGGCGCGAACAGCTCCTGCTCGCCCGTGATTTTCGACGACCAATACCTCTCCACTGCCGGGCAATTTCACGAGATGATCACCGGCCGCGACCGGCTGGTCGGCGACCTGCGGCCGCTTATTTTTCGAACGCTCGACTTGGAGTCCTCACTCGTCTGCCACCCCTACGACGCCTGCGCGTGGCTTCTTTTAAAAAAAGCGGGCGTCGTTTTCGAACATCCGCTGGGAGGTTTTCCCGACGCGCCGCTCGATACCGAATCCGGTGTCGCCTGGATCGCCTACGCCAACGAAACCCTCGCCGCCAAGGCCAGGCCGGTCTTTCAGAAAATCCTCCGGGAGTTTTTGCCGTGACGCGCGAACGCCTCCTGGCCCTCACCGGCGCAGCGATCCTCCGCGCGCTTTTTGCCACGCTAAGGATTCGTTTCGAGGACCACGCCGGAATTCTAGCCGAGGAGTCTCCCAAACCCTCGCTCCTCTGTTTTTGGCACAACCGAATCCTTGGAATCACCTTCGCCTTCGACCGCCTTTATCCGAATAACCGCCTCGGCGTGACCGTGCTCACCAGCCCCAGCCGCGACGGCGAAATCCTCGCCCAACTCGTGGCCGCCTTCGGCATGGACTCGGTGCGCGGCTCGAGTTCGCGCCGGGGATCCCGCGCGCTTCTGGAACTCGTCCGCCTCGTCCGGATCGGCCGCGACATCGCCATCACCCCCGACGGCCCCCGGGGCCCCAAATACTCCCTCGGCCCAGGCATTATCCTACTCGCCCAAAACACTGGCGCCCGCATTATCCCGATGCACGCCAACTTCAGCCGCTGCCTCCGGATGAAAACCTGGGACGCATTCATCATCCCATTGCCGTTTTCCAAGGTGTCGGTCACAATCGGCACGCCGTTGGAAATTCCGGAGAATCTCTCCGGCGACGAATTCGAGGCGGCGCGAAAACAACTGGAGGAACTTCTAAAACATGGTGCGGATTGACGGAGCGGCGGTGGCCGCCAAGGTGCTTGAGGAAACCAAACAACGCGTGGACGCCCTTTGCCGTCGCGGCATTCAACCCGGCCTTGCTGTGGTGCTCGTTGGCAACGACCCCGCCTCCCGCGCCTATGTGCGCTCGAAGGACCGCAAGGCCGCCGAACTTGGCCTGCACTCAGTGAAAGAGGAAATCCCTGCCGACACCACGCAGGAGCAACTCCTCCACCTCGTTGCAAAACTCAACGCCGATTCCTCGATCCATGGCATCCTCGTCCAGTCCCCTCCCCCGCCGCAGATCGACGAGGCCGCGATCGTCCGCGCCATCGATCCCCGCAAGGATGTGGATGGCTTCCATCCAGTGAATGTCGCCAAGCTCGCGCTCGAAGACCCTACTGGCTTCGTTCCCTGCACACCACTCGGTTGCATACGACTTCTTCAGGAAACCGGCATCGAAACCGCCGGTAAAAACGCCGTCGTCGTCGGCCGCAGCATGATTGTTGGAAAACCCATGGCGCTCCTGCTGATGAAGCGCGGCCGGGGCGGCGACGCCACCGTGACAGTCGCCCACTCCCGCACGAAAAACCTCGCCGCTGTCACCCGCGCGGCGGATATCGTGGTCGCCGCCATCGGCCGCCCCCATTTCCTCGGCTCCGAGCACATCCGTGAAGGCGCGGTGGTGATCGACGTCGGCATCAACCGCATCGACGATCCCTCGAATCCCAAAGGCTACCGCCTCGTGGGCGATGTCGATTACGACGCCGTGGCCGACCGCTGCTCTGCCATCACCCCCGTACCTGGGGGCGTCGGCCCGATGACCATCGCCATGCTCATGTCCAACTGCGTCACCGCCGCCGAACGCCTCACAGCCTGACGGACACTCTCAAGCGGGTTCGTTGGCGTGGCTAATTTCCTCCGCCGAGGTGACTTTTTCGATTTCGAGCAGGCTTTTCACCGAGCCTTTGATTCGCCATTCCGGGGATGAATTCGATCTGAAATCCCAGCGCTGAAATCCGGAGCGGGTTTGATTTCATTCTCCACGGCATTCGCCACTTCTGCGACCATATTCACGATGGGCCCGATATTGTTCACCTCCCCGCCCGCTCGCGGTTCAGCCACACTTTTGCCACGGTCTTCATACGAGTGAGGATGTAGTAAACGGTCTGGCTGCGCTGGCGGACGAGGTCGGCGCCGACGATTTTTGGAACAAAATCGGCGGGGACCTCCAAAACCTCCTCAGGCGTGCAACCGGCGAGGCCTTTGCAAAGGATGGCAGTCATCGCCTTGGTGAGGGTCTGGACCTGCGGGCCGAGCGTGATGCGGAATTCGCAGGCACGGCAGGTCGAGATTTTCAGAAAAACCCCGACAGTGTCCGTGCATTCCTCGTCTTTGCGGACATCCTCGAGCGCGAAAGTCTCGCCATCACGCGGGGCGTTTTGGGCAGCCGCAGTCGCGTAAGAGATCAAGGACTCCCGCTTTTCGGCAGGGGCAAGGGCTTCAAAAAGCGAGACGATCTGGGCGAGTTTTTCAGGGTAGTCCATGACTCAACCCCTCTCGATCGGCGCGCCGACGCGATTGCCCCACTCGGTCCAGGATCCATCATAGTTGCGAACATTTTTATAGCCGAGGAGGTAGGTGAGAACGAACCAAGTGTGACTGGAGCGCTCACCGATACGGCAATAGGCGATCACATTCTGGCCGGGCTGGAGACCCGCCTCCTCCTCATAGATCGAATGGAGATCCGCAGCGGACTTGAAGGTTCCATCCTCATTTACAGCCATTTTCCAAGGAACGCTCGCTGCGCCGGGGACATGGCCGCCGCGCAGCACGCCTTCCTGCGGATACTCGGGCATGTGCGTGATCTCTCCGCGAAACTCGCCGGGCGAGCGCACATCGATGAGCGGCAACCCATCACGGCTGTGCGCGAGGGTTTGGTCGTAGAAGGCCCGGATTTCCGCATCGCACCGGTCGGCGGCGGGAGTGTAGTGGCCTTTCACAAAATGAGGTACGGCACGGGTGAGGTGACGGTTTTCCTCGACCCACTTGTCACGACCGCCATCCATGATTTTCACCTTTTCATGGCCGAAAAGCCTGAAGGTCCAGAGCGCGTAGCAGGCCCACCAGTTCGACTTGTCGCCGTAAAAAACGACGGTCGTTTCGTTGGAGATGCCATGGCGAGCGCAGAGGTCGGCAAATTGTTTCGGCGAGACATAATCGCGAATCGTCTGGTCCTGCAGGTCGGCGCGCCAGTCGATATGCACGGCTCCCTGAATGTGGCCGGTGTCGTAGAGCAGATAGTCTTCGTTGCTTTCCACAAGGCGCACACGGGAGTCCGACAAATGCTCGGCGACCCAGTGCGTGGTGACGAGGGCCTCGGGATGTGCGTAATTTTTGTCAATCATGGAGCGCCATTAACGGCCAAGCGCCGCCCGCGTGCAAGTGGCAATGCCCCCCGGCTAGACCGGCACGCCTTCGAACTCCGCGATTCGGGCCTCGAGACTCGCAATCGTTTCAGTGGCGGCCCGAAGCTCCTCCTCGAGCTGGGCGATTCGAAGGATCAACATCTCGGAATTTACCTCCTGCTTGTAAAATGGAGCCTCCTCGACCGTCATGCTCTCACCCGTGCAACAATTCACAAGCGTCGTAGAGAGCTCGATCTCTCCCAACTGAAGAAACTCCAGAACCGCTCCCGGGGAGGTGGGTCCATAAAGGGGATTGCCTGGCACCTCGATGAGCCAATCCATTTGCAGCCCATCGACCATCGGAGCCTTCTTCCAATTATCGTCGTCCTCCGAAATCAGATCATGCGGATTGATCT
>JBIPMC010000471.1:0-3504 GCA_044369345.1 Terrimicrobiaceae bacterium | reverse complement strand
GATTGATGAGTTCATCCGCCTCGGCATCGCGACCGGAAACGACGAGCGCGGTGAGCTTCAACTGCGCGGCCTGTTGCCACCAGTTTCCCGGCAAATCGCTGAATGGTTGCTGGGCCCCCAGAACGGGCTTCAAGATATTCACCACATCCTCGACTTTTCCCTTGGCCAACAAGTCCTGCGCCTTATCGATCTCTGGCGGCTCGGGGAAGTCGATGCGAGCGATGCTGGCCACCGGGTAGCCCATCTCGCCAGCCGTGGTGCCGATCTGCATCGGCACCTTCACATTCGTGCCATCGCGGCGGACCGTGGGAACCGTCACGCTCCGGCCGTCCTTGAGCGAGATTGTGATGTTGGTTGCCTTTTGTTGCGCGGGAGAGATCGGGGCCGAGAAAAGAACAGCCGTCGCCGCGAGAACGAGGATGGGATTTTTCATGACGCGGCTCCTCCCCCGAGTTCTTGCAGTCGTTTGCGCGCCGCCGAGGTTTCTTCGAACGGCGCGAGTTTTTCGTTGCGAAGCATTTCCTGATAAGTGCGGACCGCCTCCTCTTTTTTGCCGAGCTTCTCGAAGCACTCGCCGCTCTTCAGATAGGCCTTCGCCACCCACGGGAGGAATTTCTGGTAGCCCACGAACACACGCTGGAAATAGGCGTTCGCCTCGGGGATTTTCCCGCGCCGGAATTCGATGTCGCCGAGCGAATACACCGCCAGCGCGGTCGCCTCGCCGCGCCATTCGCGGATGGAGGCCACCTGCTCGAAGACCTTCTTCGACTCGTCCAGCCTGCCGAGCGCGAGCAGCGACTTGGCCTGCCCGACCGTGACATCCCTCAACTTCCGGCTCGCGCCGATCTGCTCGATGGCTTGGGTGAAAAGTTTGAGCGCCTTGTCAGTCTCCCCCTTCGCGAGCGCGATCTGGCCGAGGCCATTGTAGGCGAATTCCACCAAATCGCTCTTGGAGTAGTCCGTCATGAGTTTCTGGTAAAACTTCGCGGCATTTTCCATGGCGCCCTTCTCAAGATTCATATCGCCCACGAGCGCGAGTAACATCGGGCTGAGATCCTTCGGCTCCACCGTGCGGGAGATTTTGCCGAGCAACTCGTCATGCTCGTCCTTCTTTTTGCGCAGCATCGCGACTTCGGCTTTCAGGTAGATCACGCGGGCCCTCGCGGTCTGGGATTTCTCTCCCGCATTGCCGATCAGGGCATCGATCTCGACATTCGGGTCTGCTGGCGGCTCGGGCGTGGCAGTAGCCTCCGCAGGAGTGCCGGGGGCGGGCGGGGCAGACGGCGCGGGGCGCTTTTTCTTCGCGCAGAGTTGGGCGAGTTGCTGGAGCAGTTGCTCGACCGCCTCGCGCTTCGGATCGTCGATGTGTTTTTTCACCGTGTCCGCGATGAATTGCTTGGCCTCGTCGACCTTCCCTTCGCGGGCTTTGGCCTTGGCGATCCAGAAGACCGCCATCGGCACGATCGGGTGGCTCGGGCGTCCGCTCACGAATTCCTGAAACATCGCGCTCATCCGTGCCCAATCGCCTTTTTTTTGCAGGCTCTTTTGCGCCTCGAAGAGCGAGTGCTGAATAACCTCGTCGGTTGTGGCGATTTTCCACGAGCGGATGTGGCTCTCGAGCGAGGCATCGATATCACCCTTCGCGCCTTCCGCGTCGCCTTGGAGCGCGAGGACCTCGCCGAGTTGCGTGTTGTTTCCAAATTGCTTTTCCCAGTCGCGGCAACGCTGGATCACATCGTCATACTGGCTGGCAGCGTAGTAGCAGATCGCCAGGCGGTATTTGGCATCCGGCACAAACTCCCCGTTCGGATAGGTCTGGAAGTATTTTTCCAAAACCGGGATCGCCGCCTCGTATTTTCCGCTGAAAACCAACGCCACCGCAATGCGGTAATCGACCTCCTCGGCATGGCGGCCCTGCGGAAACTCCGCCTTGTATTTTTCGTAATCCTTCAGCGCCTCATCGAATTTCCCCAGCGCAAACCGGGAGTTCCCCAACAGGAAAAGCATCTCCTCCTTGAAGGTGCTGCCGGGCCGCTCCTCCAGCATTCGACCAAAGAAAGTCTCGGCCGACTCGGGATCGTTCGCCTGCAGGGCCGTGGCGCCGAGGAGATAGGCAGCCGTGTCCGCATTCGCGCCCTGGGGAAATTTTTGCAAATACTCTGTCCCGATTTTGCGGGCCGTGGCGATCTGGTTCAACTCGGAGTAATCCACCAGCATTCCAAACATCGCCGCCTCGAGCTCGGGTGCCTCGGGGTATCGGTCGAGGATGTCCTTGTAGGCCACGATCGATTCCCATTTCCGGCCCGTGTCGTAAAAAGCCCGCCCGATGCGCAGGTTCACGGACGGCGTGAAATCAGTGATATTCTTCGACTCCTCCGCGAGCCGCTTCGCCTCGGCGATACTTTCCTTCAGCGCCTGCGCTCGCCCCATATTGCTCGCGGCCTCGTAGGAATTCACCCGCATGGCGGCGTTCAACCGCTCGAGTTGCTTCTCGAGTTTCGCCACCCGGGAGGCTTGGAAACTGATGATCTCATCGCGCGAACGCACCAACTGGTAGACCGCGAGCGCCTCGGCGGGCCGTTCGCTCTGCAGGTGGTCGTCACCCATTTCGATCGACATTGTGTTCAACCGCCCGAGGTCCTCGATCAAATCGGATTTCTGCAGCAGCCGGTTGAACATTTCCTTTCGTTTCTCGTCCTCTTTTTTCTCGCCGTAGAGAGCCATCAGCAACATCGCCGCCTTCACGCCCTGCGCATCGCGCACATCAGGCGAAGTGAGCGTCTCAAGATTCTTGATTGCGTCGTCGAGCCGCCCGCTTTCCTTCAAGGAATACGCACCGTAGAAAAGCGCCCGGTCGCGGAACTGCGGCACTCCCGCAAGCTTCTCATATTGCGCCGAGGCTCCCGCATAGTCCTTCAATTCATGGCTGGCCTGCGCGAGAGAGAATGTGACCTCGTTCGCCTGTTTGCTCTGGGGGTATTTCTCTTGGTGAGCGCGGAAAGCCTGCGCCGCCTTTTCGTATTGGCCGGCGTTGAAGTAGGCGGAGCCGATCATCAGAATCAACTGCTCTGCCTGCGGCGCATCCGGAGGAATCTTCGCGCGGATCTCCTCAAATTTCGCCGCCGCCCCGGCGTAGTCGCCCGACTGGAAGGCCGCCATCGCCGCGCTGGAGAGGGCGTTCAATTCCGCCTCCCCCGGCGGTGCCTCATTCGCCACAGTGGCCGCCTGCGCCATGGCATCCGGCGCGGCCGACACGCATAAAAAGGTCGCCATCGCGGTGGAAACCACGATTCGGGAGACAACTTCGATCCGTTTTTTCAAAGAGGGGGCTTGTGGGGTTTCGTCAGTTCAAGCGGTCCACCCTGCTCGACGCGGATGTGCTGGAGACAAAGTGGGCGGAATGCATTTTTTAATCGAATAGGAGCGGGATTTTGCAAAGTCAATCGCCCGCTCGCGCGTCCGCAAAAATTTCTCAGTGGCGGGTTGCCGCTCCGGAATGATTCT
>JBIPMC010000251.1:0-3514 GCA_044369345.1 Terrimicrobiaceae bacterium | reverse complement strand
CTATTTCGTCTCGGGCGCGGGCATGTTTTTGCCCCCAAAATCTCCCTCGGAAACCGCGAGGGATTGATCAAGGAATTCGAGGCGCCAACGGGGTTGAAGGTCGGCGAACTTCTCGCCGATCGATTCGCCTTCACCGGCGCCGCTCCATGGTGGCTGGGTTTTCCGGGTTCAAAAGTCGGGAATACGCCAAGCGGAAGCCGAGGATTGGTGATCCGCTCGTTCCGAGCCAACTTCAGCAGCAAGTCCTACGACACGCCCTTGATCTCGCTCCCTGTCGGAGCTGTTGGCGGGTTTGTCCGGACCGATCAAGGCTATGAAAAAAAAACCGATTCTGCAGATTCCCTCCGCCATGTCGATGCCGCCATCGTCCCGCCTAGCGAGATCGAAACCTTCCAACCCGGGGACAGCGTCGAAATGGAAATTGAAATCGATGTCGTCCCCGTCGATGCCGATGACTACTACGGCCCGAACGAGGAATTCTGGAAGCATCTCGAGGAAAACCCCGCCTCTTGGAAAACCTTCCATCGCGCAGCTTCCTTAAACAACCTCCAAGTCGAAGTGGAGGGAGGAACCCTCTTGCGACGGTTTCCGATCATAGTGAAAGCCGATCCCGCAGCGAAAGCAGTTCATCTCAAAATCCAAGGCGGCACCGGCGCCGTCGCCGTTCGCTTTGAGGGCCTCGATTTCGCCCGGGGCTATGAGCTCGGACAACCCGTTTCGGGCACCAAGTTGATGGACGAATACCTCCCTGTCATGGCCGAGTTCGCCCCCTCCATCGCGGACCGCATCAAGCCCCAATGTCTCCCCCTAGATCAAGGCGTGACTGGCAATGACTTCTGGGAAACCTCCCACGATCCAATCACAAAAACCTACACCCGCACCTACAACATTCCGCTGGATGGGAAACAGATCTCCACTTGGATCCTGAAGAAAGTCCCGTAGTGAGGTGGGATTTATTTGGTTTCCTTTCGTATGAGGTGCCAAGGCATTGCAAATGCCGCTGTCACCACGAGCAGAGACAGGTTTCTCAAGGTTGCGCCTAGGGGAGTGCTAAGAATTGCAAGCGCTGGATGGACCTCAGAGAAATCCAAGCACCCACATTCGATGGGAAGACCACGCCACAAGGCTTGGGCTGTGAGTAAGGTGTAAACTATGAGTAAGCCAATCATTGATGCTGTTGCGAGGCGTGGAAAAACGCCAAGAGCAAGAGCTGCGCCGAGTGCGATTTCGAACCAAGGAAGCGCAACGGACAAAATCTCTGCGAAGCGGTCGGGTAGAGGAATCTGGTAGGCGTAAATGTTTGCCAACAGAGCCAGTGGTTCTCCGATTTTTGACCATCCGGGCAAGATGATAATGAGCCCCAGAAAAACCCGCCAGATTCGCCACGCCCAGATCATGGGGTTTGGCTGGCCTGCATGCCGACGATCTCTCCAGCGTACCCGGTCATTTCAAGGTATCCTTTGCCCGAAAGCGGCGTTCCAGCTTGGAGGGCCTCGGCTGCGACGGTGCCTTCCCAGTAAGAGAACGGTTCAGCGGCGAGTTCCTGCTCGGAAAACCTCGCCCGCACGGCCAGCGACAAATCCAGCGAGGGGATCGAGATTTTCCACCCGACCGGGTAGCGGCCTTTGGTTTTTGGGCTTGTCCACCATTTCGTTGGTTCAAGGGTAAAGTCGGTGAAGTCGATTTTCCGGGTCGATCCATCTGCTGCGATCCAGGTTCCAGACGAGAATCTGTCCCGCTCGCCATCCTTGGTGCGGATTTGGAAGATCATGAGCTCCGATCCATTTTCAAATTGCAGGCTGAACCAATCCCATCCGGTCTGGTGGGCGGCGAGTTGGTTGGTGGCCCATTCGTGGTCGAACCAGGTCAGGCCCAAGACAGAGTAAGACATTTTACCGATCTGAATCGTGCCGGTGGTTTCGAGTCGCGTGAGCGAGTAGTAGTGCGAGGCACGGCCGGTGCCCTCGGATTTCTGGCTCACGCCTTCGCGGCCGTGAATCACGGGATCGCGTTTGGAGCGCAGCGTCAGGTCGATGGAAACCTCTCCGTCCGCTGCGCGAAGGTTGAAGTCGTGAAGTCCAGTGCGTTCGCAAGACCAGTTGTCGAGCCATGCCAACCGGGCGCCATCCTCGAAACCTGCCTCGCCGAACGCGCCACGCGCGAGCTTTTGAAAATGGTGAAACTTTTTTGATCCGATATCCGAGACTGCAAAGTGTGCGAATTTGATGTCGCGTTGGAGGAAGTTCGATCCTGGAATCACGCGACCGGGCTCGATCACGCCTTGCCGGAAAAAGGTAAGTTGGTAGCCGAAATCCTCGCCATCATCGGTTTTGAGATTTCCCGTGAAATACCACCACTCAGTTTTGAAGTCGGGATGCGTGCCGTGATCCTCGGGGAAGCGATAATTCCAACCCGGTAGCGCCACGCGCCACTCGGCGAAGACGGTCACCGCGCTGGCCAAAATACAAAAAAACAGAACCCACGGGATCGACATAGGCGCAGACTAGTTTCCGCATCCGCTGCCTTCAAGCGAGGGACTGGGTTTTCGGTAAAAACGCAACGCTTCGACTGGGCTCGGAAAATCCGACAAGCGGGTAATACCCGCTGCGCCACCCTCCCCGGGATCGCGTACTAGGTATTCGAAGCCTTCCTTGCCGCACACGAGAATGAAATGAGAGATGCCACTCGAATATCTCACGCGGGCGATGACGGGATTGCCTCGGAGGAGGTTCCAATCCATCAAAAAAAACGATGGCAAATCCTCGTAGTGCGGAAGGAGTTCGTTGGATTTCGAGGGATCGATCTCGGCGGCTTTTTCCCAATAAATCCAACCATTCAGAGTATAGCCGCCTTTGGTGTTTTTCAGAAAAGCATTGAGCGCGCTGGGGTCTGTGGGGATTCCGAGACTTCGTAGCGCCATCGCTGCCGAGGTGACTGCGCATCCGACATCTCGAAGTGTGTCTGGTGTTGCACCCAGCAATTCCTCGGCCCAGCGCGGATCGCCTTGCAGGAAATGAGGGCCTTCGATCATTACGCGGCGTGGAAAATACAAGCCGCCGGAATTGGGAATCTGGCGGGGAAGAATCCAGTAAAGGCTCCATGCGATGAGAAGAAGTCCTGCGACAACGCCGAATCCAATCCTCCATGAGTCTCGCCGTGGAGTGGAATTTTGGCTTGGAGGCGCTGCGTCCATGTTGCGATGAAGGAGATTGCCCGAACCCTGACTCCTTGGCCATCTTACATCCAATGACCGATCTTGTTTCCAAGGCCACTGACCCGACTGGTGCGAGCCGTGTTTTGATTACCGGGGCGTCGTTGTTGGCGGGAGGTTCTTCGGAGCTTGCGAGGGTTTGGGAGGCTCTGTCGAAAGACGAAATCCTCGTGGGTGATCCAACATCACTCGCCGATTTGTCGTCCGAGGCGGGCTTGGATTCGGGGGATGCGAGGATTGTTTCAAGAACCCAACTGCTCGCGCTGTCCGTTGCCGAGCGGGCTTGGACGGCGGCGCGACTGC
>JBIPMC010000448.1:0-3530 GCA_044369345.1 Terrimicrobiaceae bacterium | reverse complement strand
CGCTTTTGGGATCGGGTAGCGTCGGGTCGGGAGAAATTTTGTCGAGCTTGCCTGGGCGCGTGGATAACAGTGCGCTGCCGTGTTTTCCACCGATTCGAAACCAAGGCTCGATCGGGTCATGCGCGTCGTTTTCCTCCACCTATACGGTCGCAACCCACATGCTGGGGAGGGTGCGCGGAACAAATGCCCGAAGCGCCACGGACAACTCCACAAAACTCAGCCCGAAATTTATCTACGCATTGGTGAATGATGGTCAGGATTCGGGGTCGACGATTACGGAGAATTTGAATGCCTTGATCAACTTCGGCGCACCCTCCTGGGCCTCCTGGCCTTATCTGGGGGTCGGCTCGAACTCCAAAAATTACCTCGAGTGGCCGCTGACGGCGGAGATATGGCGCGAGGCGGCAAAAAACCGGCTTTACCAAACCGGCCGGGTGCAGGACATCGACACGGCAACCGGCCTCCAAAATCTGAAAGCCATGTTGGCCAATGGCTATCTCCTTGTTTTTGGAACAGACATTTATGGGTGGCAATACACCTCATTTTCTAACGACCAAGCCACCGACCTCGACAACGACTTGGCAGGGAAAAGGGTTTGCTGGAAAGTGCTTCGCAATCCAAGTGGGCATGCAATGACGATTGTGGGGTATGACGACAATGTCTGGACGGATATCGACGGTGATGGGAAGGTGGACACGGGCGAAAAAGGCGCGCTGAAAATCGCGAATTCTTGGGGAACGAATTGGGATAACGGGGAGGGGGGATTCGTTTGGATCGCCTATGACGCGCTGCGCGATACCTCGCAGGTGAACGGCGTGAGCAATACCGGCCGGGCTTCGGGTATTTACTCCCCGTTTTATTATGATGAGGTTTATTGGGTCTCTGCGCTGGAAGGCTACTCGCCAACCATGCTCGGGGAGTTCACGGTATCCCACGCCTCGCGCTCGCAAATGCGTGTGCGGTTCGGCCGGGGGTTGCCTCCCTCGGCAACGGCTCCCGAGATCTACTCGGCTCAGTCCGATTTGAACAGCCTTGGAGGGGCCTATGCCTTTGATGGCGGAGCCACGGCGAAGGACGCCACCTTCGTGTTGGACTTCACCGACCTTCAACAAAGCGGACCCCGGCGTTATTTTGTTTCCATGTCCGATACTCCGGGCGGGGCTTTAGGTTCGCTCAAGACCTTTCGCCTGACTTCGCCGAGCGGGGCGGTGCTGGCGACAGCGACCAATGGCGTGAATGTGGGGGTGGATGGAACAACGCAACATGCCTATGTGGATTACGGCGGCATGGGGAGCGCGCCAGTCATCACCTCGGCTACTACCGCTACCGGCCGGGTGGGGCAGTATTTCAGCTACACGATCGCAGCGTCGGGGCGTCCTTCTTCTTATAGCACCAACGGGTTACCCGCAGGATTGCAGGCTTCATTGAATAGCATCACGGGCACGCCAACCCAAGCTGGCAGCTACAATGTGGCGCTTTCGGCAACAAATGATTCAGGCACGGGAACGGCCACGCTGCAGTTGGAGATCGACCCGGCTTTGGATGTCGCGCCCGTGATCACCAGCAACTCCGTTGCAAGCGGCCAGGTCGGCGTTTCCTTTTCTTACGCCATTACTGCCTCCGGCAACGCCACCTCTTTTGGTGCTACCGGGCTGCCGAATGGCCTTGGAGTGAATGCCTCTAACGGACTGGTGTCTGGCACACCCACGCAGGCTGGTATCAGTGCGGTATCCCTTTCGGCCACCAATGCAGGCGGCACCGGCACGCGCTCCTTGACCTTGATGATTTCGCCAGCCGAACCGCCACCACCAGTGATCACCAGCCAAACGGCAGTCCAAGGTGTAAGCGGGGCGCCATTTCTTTATCACATCGAGGCGACAAACAGCCCCACCAGCTACGGCGCCGAGGGGCTGCCTTCGGGACTCACCCTCAACGCGACCACAGGTGTCATCACCGGCACACTGCCCTCGCCGCGTGTTTACTCGATCACACTGACAGCCACCAACGCCAAAGGCACGGCCTCGAAAACCTTGGCACTCACGGTCACCAGCGGGGCGATTCAGGATCTACTGAACAATGACTTCGCCAACAGGGGTCCTCTCTCGGGCGTCAATGCCACTGCGACGGGATCCAATGTGAATGCCACTGCGGAGCAAGGTGAGCCCAACCATCTCGGGCAGCGTTCGCACTCCGTTTGGTGGACATGGACGGCCCCGCGAACCGCGCCAGTGGTGATTTCGCTGGCGGGTAGCAAGTTCGATACGGTGCTTGGAGTTTACGCGGGAAGCAGCATCGGAAACCTCACAATGGTCGCGGAGAACGATGACGCCACACCGGCAACAACCAGCCAAGTGACCTTCAATGCCACAGTAGGCACTGCCTACCAAATCGCTGTAGATGGCTATGAAGGCGAACAAGGCCAGATCGCGATCTCCATCGTGCAGGGGGCGGGATATGCGCTCGCCAACGACACTTTTGCCAGCGCCGAGCCCCTCACGGGCAATTCCACATCCGTGACCGGATCCAACGAGGGCGCCACCGCTCAGGCCGGGGAGCCTGCACATGCCGGGCAGTCGGCCACGAAATCGATTTGGTGGAAATGGACTGCCCCTGCCGGGGGATCATGCTCGGTGGATACGATTGGCACTGCCTTCGATACCGTGCTGGCTGTTTATACGGGAACAAGTGTCTCCAGCCTGACTCCAGTTGCCTCTGATGATCAAAGCGGTGGCTCGAATACGAGCAAAGTGAGTTTCAATACCACCATGGGCACGACCTACTTTTTTGCAGTGGATGGGAGGAGTGGCGCTGGCGGAGCGGTTGCTCTGAACCTAGCCTTCAAATCCCAAGGCAAGCCTGCGAATGATGACTTCTTAAATGCCATCGCCCTCGTGGGCAGTTCCGCAAATGGCTCTGCAAACTCTGCAGGCGCTACCTCCGAATCCGGAGAGCCAAACCATTGCGGAAATCGCGCAATGAAATCCCTGTGGTGGACATGGACTGCCTCCCAGAGCGGACCTGTGAGGATTTCGACCGCTGGCAGCATGTTTGATACCATTCTGGCGGTTTACCGCGGGACCAGCGTTGACAGGCTCGCAGAGATCGCCTCGAATGACGATGCAAATGGCAGTAGTCGGAGCGCTCTCGAGTTCGTGGCCGTATCTGGAACCACCTATCGAATTGCGGTGGATGGCTACGATGGCGAAACGGGAGCGATGGCCCTCCAAGTGACTCAACCCGAAGCTCCGCGCAACGACCGTTTTTCGGATGCGGAGATACTAAACACGAAGGCCTACAATTTTGCTTCGGCTTCCGGTTCCTCACACATAGCCACGGCAGAATCCGGCGAACGCTCCCACGCTGGCAGCAACGCCTCGCACTCGCTCTGGTGGACATGGACTGCGCCCCACTCCGGATATGTTACACTCCATACCGCCGGCAGCAGTTTTGATACTGTTTTGGCCGTTTATACCGGAGCCACTTTGAATTCCCTCGCCGAGGTGGCGTCCAATAATGATTTCGGTAGCGGT
>JBIPMC010000250.1:0-3548 GCA_044369345.1 Terrimicrobiaceae bacterium | reverse complement strand
TCGAGAAGATTGCTTTGCATGAACTGCTTATGAAAAATGAGTTCAGGAAATCTGATGGAGGAGATTTTAACCAAATGGAGTTGTTTGGCTTATAACCGGACACTAGTGAAATCTGATTTTGAGTGCCTCAGGAGATTTATCCCTGTATTGCGGGCACCCGATGAGTATTACCAGCTACCCGTTCGGGTGGTGCTTGAATCCTATCACCGAAAGTGGTGGGAGGTTGACGAGCATCGAGTGGGGTTTGCCCTGCCAGATCCAATCCTGATGCGCGGGGGTGCCGCCGTAGTTGCCAACATTGCTGCCTCCGTAGGTGTTGGAGTCAGTGTTGAGAATTTCCTCGTAGAAGCCGGGCTCTGAAACACCCACGCGATAGCCTTCGCGAACGACCGGCGTGGCATTGACCACAAAGACCAGCGTTGCGCCGTTGCGGGATTTTCGCATGAAGGACCACACGGTGTTGTCGGCGTCGTTGAAATCGATCCACTCGAAGCCGTCGTAGCTGTCGTCAAGTTCGGATAAGGAGGGTTCGTTTTGATAGAGCCAGTTCAGGTGCTGGACGAGGCGGCGGAGTCCGTCGTGCATCGGCATCTGGGTGAGGTGCCAATCGAGGCTTTGGTCGTGCTTCCACTCAATGAATTGCCCGAATTCGATGCCTTGGAAGATGAGCTTCTTTCCCGGATGAGCCCACATCCACGCGAGGAACATCCGGCAGTTCGCAAATTTCTGCCAATAATCGCCGGGCATTTTATCGATGATCGAGCCTTTGCCGTGGACGACTTCGTCGTGGCTGAGCACGAGAATAAAATGCTCGTGGAACGCATAAAGCATTGAGAATGTAATCTCGCCTTGGTGGTAGCGGCGGTGGATCGGATCCTTGCTGATGTAGCGGAGGCTATCGTTCATCCAACCCATGTTCCATTTGAAGCCAAAACCCAGCCCCCCGGTGTAGGTGGGGCGGGAGACTCCGGGCCACGATGTCGATTCCTCGGCGACCATGGCCACTCCGGGGAAACGCTCGTAGCAAACCTCGTTGCAGCGTTTTAGGAAATTGATCGCGTCGAGGTTTTCTCGGCCGCCGAAGCAGTTCGGTAGCCACTCACCGGGTTTGCGCGAGTAATCGAGGTAGAGCATCGAGGCCACGGCATCCACGCGCAGTCCATCGATATGGTATTCATCGAGCCAGAAGAGCGCGTTGCCGATGAGGAAATTTTTCACCTCGTTGCGGCCGTAGTTGAAAATAAGCGTGCCCCAATCCTGATGCTCTCCGAGGCGGGGGTCTTCGTGTTCGTAGAGGGCGCTGCCGTCGTAGCGTGCGAGGCCGTGGGCATCCTTCGGAAAATGGCCTGGCACCCAGTCAAGAATCACGCCGATGCCCGCCTGGTGGCAGCGGTCCACGAAATTCCGGAACTCGTCGGGATTTCCAAACCTGCTGGTCGGCGCGTAGTAGTTCACCACCTGATAACCCCAGGAGCCATCAAACGGATGCTCCATAACAGGCATCAACTCGATGTGGGTGAACCCCATTTCTTTGACATACGGGATGAGGCGATCGGCAAGTTCGCGGTAGCTCAGATGGCGGTTGCCATCGTCCGTGATGCGTTGCCAGGACCCGATGTGAACCTCGTAAATGCTCATTGGGCTGTTACAGTGATCGATCCGCGGACGGCGATGCATCCACGCCTCGTCATTCCACTGGTAGCGACCGAGGTCGAAGACCATGCAGCCCGTCTGCGTGCCGTGCTGGGCGAAAAACGCGTAGGGGTCGGTTTTCAAAAGCACATCACCATGCTGGCTCCGAAGCTCGAATTTGTAGTGCGAGCCTTCATGCACGCCGGGAAGGAAAATCTCCCACACGCCCGAGGGAACGAGCTTGCGCATCGGGTGGGTGCGGCCGTCCCAGTTGTTGAAATCCCCAACGACGCTTACGCGCTGGGCGGAGGGCGCCCACACGGAAAAATGCACGCCCGGAACTTCGTCGATCACCTTCACATGCGCGCCCAGCTTTTTGTAGATGTCGTAATGCGTGCCTTCGTTGAAAAGGTAGATGTCCATCTCGCCGAGCACGAGGCTAAATGAGTAGGGATCGCGCTGACGCCACTTCGTGCCTTGATGGCTGGTCAGCTCGAGAGAATAGCCGGTCCCAGCCTTGAAGCCGCTGATTTCGCCTTCAAAAAGTCCCTCACCATCGACACGCTTGAGCGCTTGAGGCTTCGAGTTTTTCCCATCGAGAACGATCTCAGCCATGGCGACATCTGGGCGAAACACGCGCGCGATCCATTTTCCATCCAGCTCGCGGATTCCCAGAATGCGGAAAGGATCGCAGTGGCGGGCTTCGATGAGCGGGTAGTAGTCGTCGTCTAGGAGCATGGATGGATTCATGTTTCTTGAATTAAAACAAACCCAAGCGCCTGAACAGATTTTCCTCGTGGGGGAATTTCCTGAGATCGGTTCATTGCGGCTTTTGATCCAAATAATTGATCTCCGCATGGAAGTCGAAATGGTCTGCGGTTTCTTTCGTGTCAGCGGTTACTTCAAAAATGCACTTGGAGTGCCCCAGAAATTTGATCCAATCGTTATGAGAGGATTTTTTTGTGTTTTGGGTTGTTTTCGTTTTTTAGCAAGGGGTTTTTCTGTTCCCCTGAGAGGAGGGGTGCGGGGAACCGTGGTTCCCTGCATGAGGTAAACTTCCGCCGACAGGCCGGACTTGTTGAAGGTTTTTTTGGGGTGTTGCGGTGGCGGCGCTGAGGGTTTGGATGTATTGAAATTCGTTGGCGTTTGCTGGAGTGAGGCCTTTGGCTGTGAGGCCGAGGGCTTGGTTTGGTCGGACCTGAACTGATTCATCCAAGAGAGGGGTGGCGACGGCCAAGCCTTCGGAGACGCCGACAGCAGTGCAGTTTTTTCTTGTATTCACATAAGACCGAGTACCACTCACTCCGGCTATGCCGTGTGGGGTCGTGACTTCAAATTTCGATTACTTCTTCAGCGTCGGCACATCGATCAAAACGGTGCCGGATTTAAGATCAAGGTTTGTGGTGGATTCGAACGATTCCAGGGTTCGTGCAATCAGATTTTTTAGGGCTTCGAGCGAATCTTTAGAGGCGAAAAGGGCGACGCGGAGCTGGGAGCGTGGTTGCAGAATGACAATGGCACCATTGGCAAAAAGCAGCTTCATCGTGGAGTCCGTATGGGTTTTTACCGTCGCGTCGGGTGGCAGGAGTTCTCCCGCGCGATCGGGAGGGGTGCAGCCATCGGCCATGACAAAAACGGCCGACGGGCCTTTGAGTTCGATCACATTGATTTCGCTCGTTCTGTCTGAACCTGCCAGGATGAGTAGGGTGGCGAGTAAAACGATGATGGCGCCAAGCCGTGAAAGACGGCGTGACAGAAAGTTTGTTCTGCTAGCAGCCTGTCGGCTTTAAGAAAGGGCCTATCCGATTTTTTGTGTTTGAGGTCGGATTTTTGTTGTTGTTTTGGTTCGGTATCTTGAAGGCGCGGGAGCGCCTCCAAGTTCCCCCCAAACCGCGGGGTTATGGGGGCGCGAAGCC
>JBIPMC010000249.1:0-3554 GCA_044369345.1 Terrimicrobiaceae bacterium | reverse complement strand
ATGCGGGTCACATTCTGGGCTCGGTCGGCGTGATGATCCGGCACAAGGGGAAGTCGCTCTTCTACACGGGCGATGTGAATTTCGAGAATCAGACGATCATGGCCGGTGCGGATTTTCCCGAGGGCGGGGTGGATGTTTTGATCATGGAAACCACGCGCGGCGATGCGCAGACGCCGGTCGGTTTCTCGCGCGCGGGGGAGGAGGAGAGGTTTTCGCGCGCCGTGCGCCGTGTGATCGACGAGGGCGGCACGGTGACGATCCCGGTTTTCGCGCTCGGCAAGACCCAGGAAATCCTCGCGATCCTTTGGAAAATGCGGCTCCACGGCGAGATCCCTTCGCTGCCGATTTACATCGGCGGGTTGAGTGTAAAGGTCACAACCGTCTACGACGCGCTGGCCGGAAACTCCACGCGCAACCATCCCGAGTTGCAGTTGCTGCAAGAGATGGCGCCGTATGTGGTCTCGGGCCGCGAAATCGCCGAGACCTTGCCGCGCAAAAAGGCGATCTATGCGCTCTCGAGCGGCATGATGACCGAGCACACGCTCTCGAATATCTTCGCGCGGCGAGTGCTGGGCGATGCCTCGCAGAGTTTGTTTTTTGTGGGGTATTCCGACCCCGACTCGCCGGCGGCAAAAATCCGCAAGGCCGCGCCGGGCGAGGAGGTGAAGCTGGACAAGGAGCATCCTGCCGTACCGCTCCGGTGTCGCGTGCAGGAATTCAGCTTTAGCGCGCACTCGAGCCGCGAGACTTTGCGGAACTATGTGCTGGCGCTGAAACCCTCGAAGGTCGTGCTGGTGCATGGGGACGAGTCGGCAATGCAGTGGTTCCAGCTCGAGTTTTTCAAGGGTCTGGACGGCGCGGAGGTCGTGATTCCCGAGCCCGGGCGAAAGTATTCGCTCCAGTGACTCTTAGCCGGGACGCTGTGTGATCGGCGTGTGGAGTTCGTGGCGGATTCCGTATTGGTCGCCGAAGATTTGGAATTTGCGCCGCACGGGAACTCCGGGGATCTGGCGGGATTTCAGTGCGGTATTTTTCGAGGCGTTCCTGGAAATAAAGTAAGACGAGTTTGCCGTCGCGGGGGGAGGGATAGGGGGCCGGAGAATTTGATTTCGCAGAGAACCTCGTCCTGCCGGCAGGCGGCGTTCTTTAAGGCCCCGGGAAGCATGGGCGTCAGTTGGAAGGCAAAAGAGCGAGTTCCTCGGGGCGGAGTTGGCTCTTGTCGATCATGGCTGCGAGCTTATCCGCTTCGGAATTTTGTCCCGTGGTGTAGAGCACGGCGGCGCGGATGTTTTTCCAACTCTCGGGCGCCGTTTCCCAGGCGATGGGCTTGTCTTTGTAAATTGCATCGGCCTGATCGGGTGCACCGTTTTTGAGTTGGGCGAGCGCGCAAATGCTCATCGCGGCGAGTGAATTGGGCGATTTCTTGAAGTTCTCGTTAGCGAAGAACGAGGCGTCCGTGATGTTTTGGTCCGTGAGGAGTTGCAGGTAAGCGAGGTCGCTCCGGGCTTCTTGGAGTTTCGGGAAAATCTCGAGGAGTTGGTTGTAAACAGGAATGAGTTCGGCGGCTGGGGCGTTTTTCGGCGTGCACCGGATGACGCCGAGGTATCCCTCGAGGGCGCTCTCGCGGCGCTGGGCGAGAATGGAGTAGGTCTTGCGGGCTTCTTCCTGCTTGCCGATGCGAGACAAGTAGGAAGCCGCGAAAGAAACGACTTCGGGTTTTTCGTAAAGCAGGGCGCGCTGCATCTCGCGCCAGTTCTCGTTGGCTTTAAGATGATCGCCGGATTTCTCGGCGGCGCGGGCGAGGAAAAGCAGGCGGATGCCCTCCGAAAGGCCCGCCACGGCGTTTGCATCAAGCATCAAGAAAATGTCATTCCAGCGGTCGAGGCCCGCCAAGGCATCGAGATAGATGAGGAGCCATTCGGGGCTCGCCATCGCGCGGTTCCGGCCGATGAAATCGGCAGCGTCATGGTGGAGTTGGCGTCGGATCAGCCAGCGGGCGAAGTTGGGCTGATCCTCATCATTCAGGGTTGAAAAGTGTTTGGAGAGTTTGGAGACGAGCGCGGCTCTCGTCGAGGGGGCGGCGAGCATCCGGACCTCTGCGGCCAGAAGGAGGTCGCTGTTCGAGCGGAGCGGGTGGTTCTCAAGGCCCTTGGCAAGGGCCTCGGAATCGGCCGAGTCTTTCCCGGTGATGGTCAGTTGCTGGGTCGCCAGCATGCGCAACGCCTCGAGGCCGTTCGTGGTGTTTTTTTTGGAGATCGGGGAGAGGATTTGCTGGCTGACTTCGGGGTTTGTTTGAAGGACCAGGTCGGCCGTGGCGATGAGGATTTGCTCACCCTCCTCAAGCGGAAAGTCCTTCAACGCAGCGCGGGCGAGGTCCACGGCGGCTTGAGGATTTCCCTCCATCACGGTGAGGCGCATTTCGATAATCGAGCGGCGGGCCGAGGGGTGGGATGCGAGTTTTTGCAGAGCCTCCTTGGTGATTGCGGGCTTGCGCTGAAGGAGGGATTGCTCGGCAATCACGAGGATTTCATCGGGGCTTGCCTGATCTTCCACCATTAAGTTGAGGAGGACATTGAGGGAGGCTGGGTCGCCAATGCTGGCGTTGAAAAGCCGAATGCGGCGGAAGAGTTGATCGTCACCCGGAGCGAGGAGCAAGGCTTGCCGCAAGAAGGCCATGGATTTTGTGATCTGTCCTGTTTTTCGAATTGCCTCGGACTTGTCCATGAACTGGTGCGCGCGCCAGACCTTGATCCGGCGATAAACGGGGGGCGCGGCCAGCACGGCGAGGATGGCGAGGATCAGGATTCCGGCCACAACTTGGAATCGGAGGTCGAACACAATGTTCCTGAGAATGTGGGTCGGCTGCTTGAGGTGGGAGTCATCCTCGTAGTCGGGGAGGGGGGGCGCGAGCCGTTGGTGGAGGGCATCCTTTTCCGAGATGTCGCTCATGGCTGCGTCGAGCGGGACGGAAATTCTATTGATTGCTCCAAAAACTTCTGCAGCGTGGCGCTCGCAACGGCGACATTTTCCGTGCCCCAGACCGCTGCTTCCAGCAGGCGCTGCCCGCGATTTCGCATCCCGCTTGCCACCGCAGCCCAGCGTCCACTCATGGAAGAATCCATCACCGGCGAATCATGCGATCCCGCCGGCCGATCAGCAATGATGGAGTGAAAGACCAGAACCGGGCGTCCCTGATCGGAGAAAACATACACATTAAAGGGCAAGGCCACGCCGCTTGCGCGGATTTCAACCGGAGCAAGCTGGCGCTCCAGTTTCATGCCGATGCTGCCGAGGCAGGTTTGGGGATTGTGGATGTTGATCGCCTGCACCGCTGTGCGACCGGCAGGCCAGCGGAAATAAAAAAACTGCCAGTGGTGCCCCGAGTCGTCGCGGAACATTTCCGAAAAGCCTTCGGGAAAAAACAGGATCCGTTTCGTGCGATCGGGCACGGGCACTGGTTTGGAGCCTGGGCTGCCTTCGCGAATGGTCCAACCGGCCGCCGCCGCCGTGTGACTTTCATGGATTCGATACCAAGCCTCGGTTCCCGCAAGTGT
>JBIPMC010000248.1:0-3558 GCA_044369345.1 Terrimicrobiaceae bacterium | reverse complement strand
ATCGAGATCATTCCCAGCACCAGCGACAACCCGCTCTACAAGCACGGACCATTGCGTGTAACCAAAAACAAGCGCCACTTCGAGCACGCGGATGGCACGCCGTTTTTCTGGCTTGGCGATACCTGGTGGAAGGCGCTCTGCAAGCGCCTGCCATGGGAGGGGTTTCAGGAACTCGCCGCCGACCGCCAGAAGAAGGGTTTTACGGTGGCGCAAATCGTCTGCGGAACCTATCCGGACGAGCCTGGGCTCCTGAAACCCAGCTGGGAGAACGAGGGAGGCATGCCCTACTTGGCGCAGGATTTCAGCAAGATGAATCCCGAGTATTTCAACTACGCCGACCGTCGTTTCCAACATCTGGTGGATGCGGGAATCGTTCCCGCGATTGTCGGTGGCTGGGGGCGGGCGGTGAACCTCACACCCGTCGGGTTGCCAGGCTACAAACGCCATTTCCGCAATCTGATCGCCCGCTACGGCGCCTACCCCGTGATTTGGATTCTTGGAGGTGAAACCGACAAAGCACAGGGCGCTTGGCACGAGCTGGCCCAATATGTCGAGGCGACGGATCCTTACAATCGCCTGCTCTGCAACCATAGTTCCCACCTGCGCGGAGCGCTGGAAGGCTCTGCCATGTTCGATTTCGACATGGACGCAACCGGCCACAATTCGTGGACGACGGTGAATGATGTTCTCGGCAAAACGAGGAGATCGCTCAAAGACGAGCCGCTGAAGCCATTCGTGAGCGGCGAGTCCTGTTACGAACTGCACATGCAGGAAAATCCCGCCTACCTGCAACGCTATCAGTTTTGGGCGCTGATGCTGGCCGGTGCGGCCGGGCACACCTACGGCGCTGCCGGCATCTGGCACATGGCGACCCCCGAAGAACATGGCAATTGGGGCGGCTGGGGTGGCCAGCCATACGACCTGACGACTTGGAATGAAGGCATGAATTTTCCGGGTTCGGCACAGCTTGGCCGTGGCAAGGCGCTTCTTTCGACCCTGCCGTGGCAACAATTCACGGAGCATCCCGAGTGGGTGGAGGCAGGCCGCTTCGCCGCCGGCATTCCCGGCAAAGTCCGTGTGATCTACCAGCCGGGCCGCGGAGTTTACAACTGGGATGGAATCACGGTGAACAGCATCGAACCGGGATCGTGGTCCGCCTTCTACTTCGACCCTGTTTCCGGACGGCGTTACGACCTTGGCGTTCATCAAATATCAGGGACCTGGAAGTCGCCAAATGTGCCCTCGCCGCAAGACTGGGTGCTGGTGATGCAGGCCCAGAATCCCGCAAAAACCATCGAGCTTCCAGGAATGAAAGTCGGAGAAACTTGCTCCGGAAAGCTGGAGCCAAGCGGGGCCGCATTCACTAAAAAGACGGGCCCGGAGTGGCTCACGATCCAACCCGACGGCACCTACTCCGGCGCGCCCAAGGATATGAATGCAGGGCGAAACACGTTCTTGGTATCGGCCAAGAAACCGGGAGGGGACGAGTCCCTGCTTGAAGTGAGAATTCCTGTCCTTGGCGCGAATGGCGAAGTGTTCTTCGAGTCGTTCGGTGGTTACCAAGGTAGCAAAAACAACAAGCAGGCGGATACCGCCTTGAGTTTAGCCCATAGCGGCAAGCTGAGCGGATGGAGACACTCGGGCGCGGGAGCGTTGCATGCCGTGGACCGTGCGTTCAAAGGTGGCGAAGTCACCCCGTCCGATTGGGCGATTATGATCTTCAAGGACAATGTCATCGCTTCCGGCGAGCTCGAGGCCAACGCATTGGGAAAAAGCTATCAGGTTTCCTTCGAAGCGGCTCCGGCAGTTTATGCTGATCCTTCCCAAGCCACAAAGACCGGCGACGCACTGCTCGTGGAGGTGCTGCGCAAAGACGGCAGCGTCATGAAAAGTTTCGAGCACGCCCCGGGTGCGTGGAGCGGCAAGTCCGAGTTTGCGACCACTCAGTTCAGCTACCAAGGCGACGGCTCTGGTGACATCCGACTTCGAATCGGAGCAGTGGGCAACAAGACCGACGATCGGTTCATTGGCGCCATTGACAATCTCACTCTGAAAGAAACCAAATGAAAAAATCCACACTCCTCCTCACCCTCGCGGCTTCATTTCTTTTGCCGCTGACTGCCATCCACGCCGCCGTATCAGAAAAGGTGGAGGCGAACCGAGTGAAGGAAATCTCGCTCGTTTCCTCGAAACCCTACGCGAATCCGTTCATGGAGGTCGAACTCGATGCGGTGGTGACGCGACCGGATGGCAAGCAACTCCGCGTGCCGGCGTTTTGGGCGGGAGGGAATGATTGGAAATTCCGCTACGCGTCGGAACTCGCCGGAACCCATTCGTGGAAGACGGAATGCAAAGATGCCTCGAATACCGGCCTCCACGGCATTAGCGGAACAATCGAGATCATTCCCAGCACCAGCGACAACCCGCTCTACAAACACGGTCCGGTGCGGGTGTCGGAGAACAAGCGCCATTTCGAGCACGCGGATGGCACGCCGTTTTTTTGGCTCGCCGATACTTGGTGGAAGAACCTTTGCAAGCGGATGACATGGGAGGGATTTCAGGAACTTGCGGCCGACCGCAGGAAGAAGGGTTTCAATGCCATCCATATTGTTTGCGGGCCTTATCCCGACGAGGGGTTTCTCGAGGAGCGCATGGCGAATGAGGGTGGCCTGCCCTACGAGTCGGTGAAGTTCGAAAAAGTGAACCCCGAGTATTTCAACTACGCCGACCGCCGCATCCAGCACCTCGTCGAAAGCGGACTCGCGCCAGTGATCGTGGGCTCTTGGGGGCGAGGGGACTGCAACAGCATGCAGGCGATCGGGCTCGAGGGGTTGAAGCGCCACTGGCGTTACCTTGTGGCGCGCTACGGGGCGTATCCGATTTTCTGGATTCTCGCGGGAGAGGTTCCGGACCAGACAAAATGGAACGAGGGACCGTGGGCTCCGCTGGCGAAACATGCGAAGGAACTGGATCCCTTCCAACGCCCGCTCACCTGCCACACAGGCCATGGCCGGCGCGGCGCGAAAGAGGACACAACGGCGATCGATTTCGACATGGTCGGCGGCAACCACGATCAAAATGCGGCAATCCAGCCGCAGACCGTGGCGATCGTTTCCTCGGCCTATTCCAAAGAACCGCCCATGCCCGTGCTGGTCGGCGAGACCTGCTACGAGGGCCACATGCAGCAAGGCTTCGGCGACACGCAACGCCGGATGTTTTGGCAAAGCATCCTGAATGGCGCGGCGGGTCATACCTACGGAGCAGCGGGCATCTGGCACGCCAGCGTGGAAGGCGACCCCGGCTGTGCGTCGGCGGCGTTCGGAGGCAAGAAAGTCTATGATTGGACCACTTGGAAGGAAGGCATGAACTACCCCGGCGCGACCGAGTTGGGCATGGCCAAAAAACTCCTCGAGCAATACCCGTGGCAACGCTTTGAGCCGCATCCCGAGTGGACCTCGCCCAATGGCTACGCCGCCGGTATCCCCGGCGAGGTGCGCTTCATTTACCACCCGAGGGGGAGGATTTATGACTGGACGGGCACGGTGGTGAAAGAACTCG
>JBIPMC010000026.1:0-11775 GCA_044369345.1 Terrimicrobiaceae bacterium | reverse complement strand
TTGTATGCCGACGAACAGCGAGCCGAGGAGGATGGTGACAAAGAGCCAGCCGAGACCGGATTTGCGCTTGGCGACGGCGACTTCTGCGAAGTGAAAGGTGAAGCTGCTGGCGATGAGGAAAATTGTGTTGATCGAGGTGAGGAAGACGGGAAGGTGCGGAACGCCTTCACCGCGAGGCCAAGCGTAGCCGGATTGCCAAGGGAAGCCGACTTCCGACCAGCGGAGGACGAAGTAACCGCCAAGAAGCCCAGCGAACAACATGCCTTCGGATATGAGGAACATGATCATGCCGAATTTGGCGACGGCTGGAGGGGCGCTTGGATGGGCGTTGGAATCGTGGGTCAGGGCTGCGCTGGACATGGTGTGCTTGGTGTTGTTTTAAAAAATCAAGGCGCGGTCATCGGGCCGCGTAGGTTCATAAGGATTAAAACGAGAGCGGTCAATCCCAGGGCGAAAATCCAGAGGGTCACCATGAGAATGATATTTGATCGGCGGGGCTTCGGGTTCATCGCAGAGTGGCGACCAGAAGGCCGAGTAAAAGGGGCAGGTAGAGGATCGAGGCGAAAAAGAGGTTGCGGGCGGAGTCGCGGTCACGACGGAAGAGGAAGATTGCTGAGAAGGCCGAAAATCCGAGGCCTAGGAGAAGCGCACCGTAGAAATAAATCGGGGAGTTGAAGCCGAGGAAACCAGGCAGGAGCGAGACGAGAAGCAGGCAGATCGAGTAGAGCAAGGCTTGGCGGCCGGTCATGGAGCCGTCGGCATCGTTGTCCGTGAGCATCAGGCAACCACCCGCTTTGTAGTCGTCACGAAACATCCAAGCGATGGCGAGGAAGTGGGGCATTTGCCAGAAAAAGAGCGTGGCGAAGAGAAGCCCGCCCTCGAGGCCATAACTCCCGCGCGCGGCAACCCAGCCTATGAGCGGCGGAAGGGCACCGGGAACCGCCCCGACGATGGTATTCAGCGAACTCATTCGCTTCATCGGCGTGTAGACGATGATGTAGATGGCGATGGTGGCGAAGGCGAGGAACGCGGCGCGGAGATTTGTGAAGAGCCCTAAAATCGCGATGCCCGCGAGCGAAAAGAGTAGACCGAAAAGAAGGGCGTCGCGCGGGGACATCCGTCCGGCGGGGAGGGGACGCTCGCGGGTGCGTTTCATCCGGGCATCGATATCGCGTTCCATCCATTGATTGAGCGCTGCGGCCCCGCCGGCGCAGAGGGCGGTCCCGAGAAGCGTGGCACTGAGGAGCACCCAGTGCATCGGGCCGCGCCAAGCAATCAGAAAACCGACCAGCGTGGTGAGAAGGACGAGAAGCGAGAGGCGCGCCTTCACGAGTGCCATGACATCGTCGAGGAGGCCGGTCTTTTGCAAATCTGTCGTTGCGGCGGCGGGCTTCATGCGACGCGGGTCAGATTGGAGGAGTGGAGATTGTCAGGCACCGTGAAGCGGTTGCTGTCCGAGGCGCGGAACAAGCGGTAGGTGAAAATTACGCCGACTAGCAAGGAGAGGGCGCCGAGAGCCATGTGGGCGGTGGCGACATCGGCCGCTTTGTTCGACCAAACGGTCCAAGCGCCGAGCGCGACCTGACAAAGGATCATTACCAGCCAAGCTGCTCCCCAAACGGAGGCGGCTCGGGCGATGGGATTTGAGAACGTGAGCGCGGCGACTGCGGCGACGAATCCAAGAATGACGAAAGCCATCGTGCGGTGGGCCATCTGGAGCCAGATTTGCGCGGCTGTGGTAGGCATTTGACTGTCGGCCAAACGAGCTTCATTAATCCTCTCGACTGTGGAGGCGGAGGTGTCCGGCAGAACTTTTCCGTACGCCAACGGGAAATCGGGGATCGAGAGGCCGAGGTGCGCGTGGCGCATGGACGCGCCGAGCGCGAGTTGCAAGAAAATCAGTGCCGTCGCGAACAGGACGATTTTTTTCAGGAACGGATGAGGGAGGAAGATGTCCCAATTTCCGCGAATGAATCGCGGGCTGGTGCTGATGGTGAGAATGCCCAGCAGGCAGAAAAACGATTGAGCGAGCATGCCGTGGAAAATGCCGATTTCGTTTTTGAAGAGCGAAACACGGAGACCCCCGAGGAGGCCTTGGATGCAGACGACGATAAAAGCGATCACGGCGAGGTTTTTAATCCAGCGGCGGGGTTCTACAGCCAGCGTCGAGACCGTCAGAATCATCGTCATCAGGCCGATCCCCGAAGCGATGAGGCGATGGAGGTGTTCATGAAAAATGCCACCAACCCAGCTCGAGATCGGGAAGAAAAACATGTTGTAGCCGTAGGTGGTCGGCCAGTCGGGGACGGACATTCCCACGCCCTTCGAGGTCACGATTCCGCCGCTGCAGAGGAGTACGAAAGTCGCCATCCATGTCGCCATGCACCAGTAGTGCAAGGCGACTCGGCGTGTTGTGATTGGTGAGCGGGCGGCGTCCATTCGAGGACGCGCTTAGTGCGATTCTAAACGGGCGCTGGCAGGGGCCGGCTCGTTTTGAGGGAGGTAATCTTTTTCGATGCCGGGAACGCTGTATTCGTAGGGGCCGTGGTAAACGGACGGGGTCTTAGCGAAGTTCCCGTGCCCTGGAGGCGAGGGGATCGTCCACTCGAGGGTGTTCGAGTTCCAAGGATTTTCCGGGGCCTTTTTGCCGTTGCGGAGGCTGATCACAACATTCCAGATAAAGAGGAAGGTCGAGAAGCCGAGGCCGATCGCGCCGATGGTGCAAAGCACATTCAGCGGTTGGAGTTGACGAAGGTGATCGTAAACGGTCGGGTCGGCGATACGGCGCATCATTCCGCCGAGGCCGAGGTTGTGCATCGGAAAGAAGGTCAGGTTGAAGAAAATCAAAGTGGCGAAGAAGTGAATCTTGCCGAGAGTCTCGTTCAGCATTTTGCCGAACATTTTCGGGAACCAGAAATAGAGGGCTCCGTAGATTGAGAAAATACTTCCGCCGAAGAGCACATAGTGGAAGTGTGCGACAATGAAGTAAGTGTGGTGAACGAAGAGATCGACTGGCGTGGAGGCCATAAAAATGCCGCTGAGGCCGCCGATGACAAACATCGAAACGAAGGCCAGCGCGAAGCACATGGCTGTGGTGAACTCAATCGATCCGCGCCAAACGGTGCCCATCCAGTTGAAGGTTTTAATGGCAGAGGGAACGGCGATGATCATGGTCGAAACTGAGAAAGCCGCGCTCAGCGTGAGATTCATGCCGCTAACAAACATGTGGTGGCCCCACACGATGAAACCGAGGAATCCAATCGCGATCATCGCGTAGACCATCGCTTTGTAGCCGAATATCGGCTTGCGCGAGAAGGTGGCAAGGATTTCCGAGGCGAGACCCATCGCAGGCAGGATCATGATGTAAACTTCAGGGTGACCGAAGAACCAGAAGAGGTGCTGCCAGAGGAGCGGTTGACCACCGCCGGCGGGCGAGAAGAAGCTGGTACCGTAGTTGAGGTCGGTGAAGAGCATCGCGGCAGCGGCGGAAAGAACCGGCACGGCGAGAACCAGCAAAATCGCTGTGATGAAAAGCGACCAAACGGGAAGTGGCATGCGGAACATCGTCATGCCCGGAGCGCGCATGTTCACTACAGTCGTAATGTAATTTGTCGCGCCAGCTATCGATGAGAGACCGTTTACGAAAATCGCAAGGCCCCAGAGGCTCTGGCCGAGCTGGGTGCCGTTGTAGGCGGCCACGGAACTCAGGGGTGCGTAGGCTGTCCAGCCAGTGCCGGGAGCGCCGCCGGGAACGAGAAATGCGGCGATCAGAATCACGCCAGACAGGGCGTAGAGCCAATAGCTGACTTCATTCAAAAGAGGGAAGGCCATGTCGCCCGCGCCGATTTGAAGGGGAATAAGGTAGTTTCCAAAAGTGCCGATGAGCAATGGCATGACCACAAAGAAAACCATGACCGTAGCATGCATCGTCACGAGCATGTTGTAGCCGCCAGGGATGATGGAGCCGTCCACTGCGACCGTGGCAGGGAGGAGGTTGCCGATGAACGGAACCTGCGCGCCAGGGAAGCCGAGTTGCCAGCGAACTCCGAGCGCCAGCGCGCCGCCGATGAAAAGGAACGCTAGCGCAGTCCAGAGGTATTGGAGCGCGATCATCTTGTGGTCGTAAGTCCACAGGTATTTTTGAACGAAGCCAACTTCGTGGTGGTCGTTGTGGTGCTGGTGGCTGGTGTCGGCGGGTGCTTCGGCGGTGATGGCGCTCATGTTTGAGTAGTTAGGTTTGATGGGATTTTTTTAGCCTATATACAAACGCAGGTGATCGGGCATTATTTTTTTCGCCTAATTTTCAAGTTGGTGATAATTCGCCACGCGAGGCTTTTTTTTGGCCAGAATTTTTTTCATGAACGCCAACATTAAAAATCCGACCGGTTTTTCCAAATGGGAATCCGTGTTTGTGAGGGTGGTAGTGATTTTATTGGCGAGTCTGTGGATTTACTCCCCGGTCTTCAATGGGGATTGGTTGTGGGATGATGACTACCTGATCACGGCAAATCCAGTGGTGAAATCGCCGGATGGGCTTGCGAGCTTTTGGGTGGAGCCAAAGACAGCCGACTATTTTCCGCTCACGATGAGTTGGCTCTGGCTCATGTGGAAATGGTTCGGGATGGATTCAACTGGTTACCATGTGGCTGCGGTGCTGCTCCACGCTCTGGGGTCATGTCTCGTTTGGGCCTTGCTGCGAACCATCGGGCTGAGAGGGGCTTGGCTAGCGGGTTTGATATTTGTTGTTCATCCTATTTGTGTAGAGTCTGTTGCTTGGATTTCGGAGTTGAAGAACACCTTTTCGCTTCCGTTTTTTCTGGTGGCGGGGTGTTTCTTTGTGAGGTTCGAGGAAACGAGGCGGCGGATTTTTTACTGGGCAGCGCTTTTGTTTTTTCTTGCGGCGATGCTGGCCAAAAGCTCGGTGGTGATGTTCCCCGTGGTGATGCTGCTTTATATCTGGTGGAGGCGTGACCGGATTGTGTGGCGCGATATCTGGAACTCCGCGCCGTTTTTTCTGCTGGCGATAATTTTAGGGCTGGTGACGCTATATTTCCAGCACGGCCGGGCGATTGGCAACGAACCGATCCCGATCGGCGGACTGGACTCCCGGTTTGCCATCGCGGGGATGGCGATCTTTTTCTACCTCTCGAAAATCCTCTGGCCCGCTCTGCTGCTTCCGATTTACCCCCAGTGGAATGCAAATCCTCCTGAACTTGTCCAATTCCTCCCCTGGTCGGTTCTCTCAGGGGGGCTTGTGGTTTTTTGGATTCGCCGAAAAACCTGGGGGCGGCATGCGCTGCTGGGGATGGGTTTTTATCTGATCATGCTGCTGCCTGTGCTGGGTTTTGTGGCGATGTCGTATATGCGGGTCGGCTGGGTAGCTGATCATTTTCTTTACATCCCGATGATCGGGATCGTGGCGTTGGTTGTCGCCGTAGGATTCCGGGCAAGCGACTTGGCTGGGAAAAAATGGCGGCCGCTTTTTGGGGTATTGGCGGCGTTGGTTGTTGGGGGTCTTGCCGTTTGGAGCCATCGCTACGCCGGAATCTGGGATAATGAGGATAAACTTTGGAGCTACACCTTGCAGCATAACTGGGAGTGTTGGCAGGCGCACAACCGAATTGGCGCAAGGGAGTTCAATCGTGGTAATGTCGATGTCGCGATGGATCATTTTATCGAGGCCACGCGTTTGCGTCCGGATTTGGCGGAAACCCAGAACAACCTCGGCACCGCCGTACTCGCCAAAAAGGATACGAAGGCGGCCATTCGGCATTTCCAAGAGGCGTTTCGGCTTGCGCCGGATATTGTTGCGATTCAATCCAACCTTGCGAGGGCGTTTATTCTGGATAACCAACCAGCGGTAGCCGCCGAGCTTTATGCCGATCTCTCGCGGCGGTATCCGCAAAATGCCGTCTTTCTGTGCAATCTTGGAGTCACTCTTTTTCAGGCAGGCGAAAAAAACAAAGCGATTGCGAGCTTTCGGCGTGCTTTGGAAATTGATCCCGATTTGGCCGATGCTCGGGAAAACCTCCGCGCTGCGCTGGAGGAAGAAAAAAATCCCCCTCTCAATAAGTGAATTTCTGAACGGTTTGAATTTTTGAAAAGCTCGCCAGAGTTCCTAAAAAATCACCCAAAACATATCGATAAAAATGAATTTTAGTATCATTAAAAAGCCCTTCCTCTTTGTTTAAAACAAGGGTCTTGTCGAGTCCTGCGGCGATCCCTGATCCAACAAGCTTAAGGATTGCTTCTTTGGCAGTCCATATCTCCAAAAAAGCGAGAGCTTCCGATTTATGTAAGCGTTTCATATATTCCCTCTCCGAGGGTTGAAAATACCTTTCGGCGAGCTTTTGGAAGTCTGCTTTTCTTTGTATATTCTCGATATCAAAACCGACTGGTTCAGATGAAAAAGCGATAAAGATGGAATCGCCGGAGTGGCTCAGATTGAAGTTCAAATTCGGCGTGCATTGGAAGGAAGGTTTTCCTTCCGGGGATGTTGCCAGATGAAGCGAGGAGGGATTTTTTCCCGTGTATTTGGCCGTAAGAAATCGTGCTGCGCTGTGGCCTTTCAAGTAGGTCTTTCTAGCAAAATCGGATGAAAAACTAGAATATCGATCTTTTTCAAAACGGCTTAAGATATCCTCATCTCCTTCGGAAATGACTCGGTAAATATGGAGTGCGCCATGCCTGGGGATTTCAAAGTCATTCATTTGTTATAAAAAAGTATTGTGCTCGGAAAAGTTTTCTGGTTTTTAAGCGGGCCTCATGAAACTCGAAGATATCAATGCAAAAACCTTGTCGGCTCTTCTTTCTCTTACCAAGAAAAAAGAGACCCTTTTGGCGAAAGTGGAAGCCGTAGAAAAACAAATCGCCTCATTGGCCTCCGGAGAAACCCGCGAAGCGATCCGTGTGCTCCGTGCTAAAAAAGCCCGCCGTGGCCGCAAGCCTGGTGCCCTAAAAAACAAACCTTCGGGCAACCGCGCCCCGAAGGGGTTCCTCAAAGAACAGATTACTTCGATGTTGAGTGCCGCTGGCGAGGCAGGAGCCTCCGTGAAGGAAATCGCTGAGAAAGTCGGTAAGCCGGTACAGCATATTTATGTATGGTTCAGCGGCACCGGCAAAAAACTCGGTATGTTTGATAAAACGGGCGAGGGAAAATACCGCATCAAGCCCGCGCAGAACTAATCCGGGCCTGCTATTTCAAAAGGCGTTCCGCACTTCCAACGCGGGGCGCCTTTTTTGCATCCCACATGGATCGTGACCTTATCTTTTGATTTGCTAAAATCCGCTTCGTGAAACTCTCGTTATCGACTTGCTGGAACTCTTGGCGTCATCAGGACGGCCGTTCGATGATCGAGGAAATTCTCCAACTCGGCTTCGATACCCTTGAACTCAGCCATGGCATCCGTTCCTCGCAATTGGAAGGCATTCTTCAAATACGCGAAATGCGGAAATTCCATGTCTCGAGCGTGCATAATTTCATGCCGATGCCGGTCGAGGTTCAGACCGATTCGCCGGATTGCTATGAGTTCACCTCAGACCGGGCGACGGACCGTGATCGTGCGCTGAAGCTCACTCTCTCCACGATCGATTGGGCTTCAAAACTCGAGGCCCCATTTGTGGTCGTCCACACCGGGCGCATCCGGTCTCTAAATCTCACCGAGCCACTGTGCCAAATGGTCGACCAAGGCAAGCTCCACTCGCGCGAATATATCCGCCAAAAGCTCGCCGCCGTGCAGGCCCGAGAGAAAGTCGCCGAGGCCTTCAACTCCCGCGTGCTCGAAATCCTGCGCGAAGCGGCCGACCACGCAGGTAACCGTGGCGTGCAGCTGGGCGTCGAAAACCGCGAATATTACGAGGCTGTCCCGAGCGAGCGCGAAATGCCGAGCTTTTTCCAACGCCTGGATTCGAAAAATGTCGGCTACTGGCACGACTTCGGCCACGCGCAGATCAAGGAAAATCTCGACCTCATCGACCACCGCCTGCACCTTGAAACGATGGCGCCGCGAGTGCTCGGATGCCACATCCACGACACGCGCTGGCCTTTCAAAGACCACTGCCCGCCATTCACCGGTGAAACCCGATTTAACGAACTCGTGCCCTTGCTGCCGAAAAAATGCGCGCTGGTTTTGGAGATGTCTCCCCGGGCCGAAGCCGCCGACATCCTTCAAGCTGCGGAGACTTGGGAGAAGAACCTCAAATGAAAAAACACCTCCTCACCGCTGTTCAACTGCTTGTCACTGCAGGCCTGCTTTTTTGGATTTTCCGAAACCCCGAGCAGAACCGGAAAATGTTCGAGGCGCTCGATGTGGCGAACGAGTGGTGGTTGCTCCCAGGCCTGCTGGCGCTGGGTGGCGGGCTGCTCCTGCAGGCCATGCGGTGGATCATTCTGCTCGATGTGCAGGGCATCGCGATCTCGTATTGGCGCAGTCTGCGGATTCTGCTCGTCGGGATGTTTTTCAACCTCTTCCTGCTTGGAGCCACGGGTGGGGACATCATCAAAATCTTCCTCATCATGCGCGAGGCTCCGGAGAAAAAAGCGGGCGCACTCCTGAGTGTTTTCATCGACCGCGTGGTCGGCGTGCTGGCTCTGGCAGCGGTTTCTGCCGTGGTGATTCTCCTGCGCTGGCGCGAACTCATGGCGCATGAGGTTACGCGCTACGGCGTCGCCACGACTGCCGTGATCCTCGGCGGCTCGATCGGGTTTGTTATCGTCGCATGGCTTACGGGGCGTTTCAACCTCGCCTCGAAGCTTCCGCACTGGCTGCCAGCACATGACAAAATTGTCGAAGCAGCGGGAGCTTTTGTTGAATATGCCCGCGCTGGACAGGCGGTCGGCAAGGCGTTTCTGCTCTCGATCTCCGCGCATTTGCTGATGTTCTCGACTTTCTGGTTCGGGGCAAAAGCCTTTGCGGGGGGGCTGAATCTTCTCTCTATTTATTGTGTGATGCCGATCGTGGCAACTGTCACGGCGCTTCCGATCAGCATTGGAGGGGCGGGCCTGCGCGAGGGGCTCTTCATCCAAATTCTCGGTGCGCTTTACGCCACGCCGGAATCCATCGCCACGCTCGTCTCGCTCTCGGGTTTCATGATGCAAGTTTTCTGGAGCCTACTCGGCGGGGCGGTTTATCTCGGCTACCGCGCCACGCAGACCGTGCCGCTTGGGGAGATGGAAAAAGCGGTGGATATGTTGGAGCGCCGCGTGGAGCAAAATCTCGAGCAGGGTCGCAATCCCCGCGCATGAGCAAAAAAAAACGGGTTGCCCGCTTGGCCATCTCGGTTGATGGAAAATTGCTCGCTGGCGAGGGTGGGGGAGAGCCGCTTCGCGAGTTGGCGGCCGAGGATTCGATCGATGAAATCGAGGTGAAAATCATTCCAAAAATACTCGGTGGCGCGAAAACTCAAACACTCACAGAAACGCCGGGAAATTTTCTCCCGAAGCCTGTCGATTTTCAAATCACCTCGATGAAAGTCGAGGGCGGGCGGTGCGTGGTAAAATACCGTCGGGTCAGCGGCCGCGCTTGTTAAAGGCCGAGACGGCCCGCTCCGCTTCGCGCGTCTCAACGCGTTTTTTTAAATCAAGCCGCTTGTCGGCGGCTAGCTTGCCCTTGCCTAGCCCGACTTCGGCTTTGACGCGCCCTTTTTTCCAATAAAGCCGCAGGACGGGGAGTGTGTGTCCCTCGCGCTCCACCGCGACGGCAAGGCGGTCGATCTCCAGTCGGTGCATGAGCAATCGGCGCGGTCGCTTGGCTTCGTGCTGCTCGTGGCTAGCGTGATCGTACGGCTGGATCGTGCAATCGTGAAGCCAGATTTGCCCGTTTTGCACGCGGGCGAAAGCGCCTTGAAGCGATACCAGTCCGGTACGCAGGGATTTAACTTCCGTGCCTTTCAGCTCTACGCCGGCCTCGAATTTTTCGAGGATGTGATAATCCCGGAACGCCTTCCGGTTGGTGGTAATTTCCGAGGACATAATGCGGCGCGAGACCGCAATGCGGGCCTTAGGCCGCGAGCGTCTCGCCCTCCGCGAGGCCGAGCTTGCCCTGTGCGATCTCTTGAAGTGCGATGTCGGCAAAGCCCTCGCCCGGCTCGGCGTCGATGAGCGGGCGGCTTCCGGCATTCAACTGACGAACGCGGCGGGAAACCATGTTGATCAAAATCTGGGACTCAGTGACGACCTTTGAGGCTGCTTCGATGTTTTTGGCTTTCATGACATGGTGGCGCCGTTTGGAGAAGCGCGGGCCGAAACACTAGAAGCCACAGACACGGAGTCAAATTTTTTTTGGAAATTTGTTTGACAGTTGCCGACTCGTCCCTAATCTCATCACTCCCGCAAATCGGGAAAACCTATAAAGCAGGAGACCGGATGGTCGTTCGCACTGCAAAAACATCATGCAAAAAAAACGCAGCAAACGCTACCGCGAGGCGGCGGCCAAAGTCGAAGCGAATAAAAAATACTCGCTCAACGATGCCGTTCAAACCTTGAAAACCCTACCGCCCGTCAAGTTCGACCAGACGGTGACTCTTTCCTTCAAGCTGGGCGTCGATCCCAAGCAAAGCGACCAGATGGTTCGCGGAACCTGCCCGCTCCCGAACGGAAGTGGTAAAAATGTCCGAGTGCTTGTTTTCGCAAGCGGTCAGGCCGCCGAGGCCGCCAAGGAAGCCGGCGCCGAGCATGTCGGTTTCGAGGATCTCATCAAAAAAGTCACTGCCGGCTTCTCCGATTTCGATGTCGCTGTCGCCACTCCCGCGGCCATGGCGGAGGTTCGCAAGCTCGGCAAGGTTCTCGGACCTCGCGGCCTCATGCCGAATCCCAAGACCGGTACCGTCACCGACGACACCGCCAAAGCCGTGAAAGAAGTCAAGGCCGGTCGCGTTGAATTCAAGCTCGATAAAAATGGCAATGTCGCCGTTCCGGTTGGCAAATTCTCCTTCGACCCGAAAGCTCTTCTTGAAAACGGCAGTGCCGTGATCGATGCCGTTGTTAAAGCCCGCCCCGCCACGGCGAAGGGCGCGTTTGTTGATGCGATCACGCTCAGCGCCACGATGTCGCCCGGACTCGCCGTGGATCCGGCTCCTTACCTCAAAAACTAAGCCTTTTCATCCATGAGACCCGAGAAAACAATCATCGTTGCCGACATCCGCGAGAAGCTCCAAGCCTCGCCATATCTCCTGATCGTAGATTATTCTGGCATGAAAGTGCCGCACTTCGAGTCGCTCCGCACCCGTCTCTCCGAGGCTGGTGCCCGGATGAGCGTGGTTCGAAACACCTTCCTCCGCATCGCCGCGCAGGAACTTCAGATGCCCGAGCTTACGGAATCCCTGGCCGGCCAGACCGCGATGGTCACCGGCGAGAGCGACATTTGCGCCGCCGCGAAAGTGATCAAATCCTTCGCCGCCGAGTTCAAGCTCCCGACCGTTCGCGCTGGCGTGCTCGACAATGCCCCACTTAATGCGAAGCAGGTCAGTGAACTCGCCGAGCTTCCGAGTAAGGATGTCCTCCGCGCCAAGCTTCTTGGTCTCTTGCAGACCCCGGCCAGCCAGTTCGTTCGCTTGCTCAACGAGCCGGCCTCAAGCCTCGCCCGCGTTCTCAAAGCTAAAGCCGACGCCCTCGGCTCCGACAGCTAACCCGAAAAAATACTTTCGCCCGGGGTTTTCAAATCACGGCGCGGATACCAAACAAACATAAACCGGTTCTTCGTCGGCGGGGCGGCTGCCCGGCTCAATCAACCCGATGCCTCGGGAAGCGACGATACCAAAACACACACAACATATGGC
>JBIPMC010000247.1:0-3562 GCA_044369345.1 Terrimicrobiaceae bacterium | reverse complement strand
GAGCGCCCGATGATGATTTATCCCGCCGTCCACTACACCATGGGTGGCCTCTGGGTGGATTACAACCTGATGTCCAACGTCCCCGGCCTGCACGTCTTGGGAGAAGCGAACTTCTCCGACCACGGCGCGAACCGCCTCGGCGCCTCCGCTCTCATGCAAGGTCTTGCCGATGGTTATTTCGTCATCCCGACCACGATCGCCAACTATCTCGCCACGCAAAAGCCCGGCACAGTAACCACCGAGCATCCAGCCTTCGCGCAAGTAGAGGGCGAAGTGCGCGACCGCATCGCGAAATTGCTGTCCATCAAAGGCACCCGCACGGTCGATTCCTTCCACCGGGATCTGGGAAAAGTCATGTGGGACAAATGCGGTATGGAACGCAACGCGGAGGGCCTCAAATGGGCGCTTCAGGAAATCGCACGGATCCGGGAGGATTTTTGGAATCATGTGCTTATCCCCGGCAATGCGGATAGCGCAAACATGGAACTCGAGAAGGCGGGTCGCGTGGCGGACTTCCTGGAATTCGGCGAGCTCATGTGCCACGACGCGCTTCAGCGCGAGGAATCCTGTGGAGGGCATTTCCGTAGCGAGCACCAATTCACCGACAAGGATTCTGAAGTTGCGGAAGGCAAAACCCAGCCCGGGGAAGCCAAGCGCCACGACGAGACGTATGCTTACGTTTCCGCATGGGAATATCACGGCCCCGGCCAAGCTCCCACGCTCCACAAGGAGGAGCTCAAATACGAAAGCGTGAAGCTTTCCGTCCGAAGCTACGCTTAATGTCCCGCGGCGATCCGTCGTGCCGATCTTCGGTCGCCGAAAGGATGGATCACGATGGGGTTCAAAGATTTTTGATCATCAGCGCCCACCGTTGGTCTCATTTCTGTTCCTGTTCCGATTTCCAATCATGCGCCACTTCGTAAACCTCCCCACTCTTGTGAAAACCCAAGGAGCGCTGCTCTTTCTCATCCTCGCGATGTTTCTAACATTTCTGCTTCAGAATGTTCTCGGTGAGGGCTTTTATGAAAAATTCATGCTATTCCCCGTGGAAATCTCCAACGCATGGCATGCTTTGCTCGCCGGCGATTTTCAACATGTGCGCTGGGACGGATTTGTCACGCTGTTCACCCCGGCGATGCTTCACGGCAGTGCGGGGCACATCATCGGAAACATGATCTTCTTGTGGATCTTCGGGGCGCTCGCCGCGGAGTTGCTCGGCCAACGACACATGCTTTTTGTTTTCGTCTTCACCGCCATCACGGGCAGTCTGTGTCATGTCGCGCTGAATCCGGAGGAATCCATCCCCTGTATTGGCGCCTCGGGAGCGGTGATGGGATTTGAAGGACTCTACCTCGCCATGGCCGTCCGCTGGCACTTGCCCCATCCCCATGTCTGGCCGATGGCGAGACCCATTGCTGCAAGCCAACTGGCCATGGTCGGGATCATCGGTTTGATCTTCGATTTCATGGGCTACACCGGCGGAGGCATGGGCGTCGCCTACGGAGCCCACCTGGGTGGCTTTATCGGCGGCTTGTTGCTCGGCAGTTTCTTCGTGAAGATGCCAAGGCATGCGTTGCCGAGATGATGCTCTCTTCTCACCTCAGCGAGATCGCAGATATTAGCCCGATGGTCGGAGACCTCGGGTTGATACGTTTCAAAAATATTCGCATCATCCAACATTTACAGGCACAAGTGTCATCGTATCGTTACCGAAAATATCGATCACTTTGATGGCAACGGTGTAACGACCTGGTTTGGCGTAGGTGTGAGTGATGGTTTTTAGCTCCAAGTCACGGTCGCGGCGGGTGCGGAAGCTCTGCCACTCGTTCTCGAAGATGTAGGCTCCGGTCCAGCGTTCCTCGAATTCGAGGAACTCGCCGGAGGCGGCGTCCGCGATTCCGGGAATTTCTCCGTCCACGCCCATCGTCTTGGCCATCTTGATGATTTCCTTGCGACTCTCGTAGTTGAAATCCACGGCCCAGTAGTCCACCCAGTCCGTCCATTTTTTGGTGAGCACCTCGCGCTTGACGATGCCGTCTTTGTCTTTGCTGAATTTCACCAATTGCCCGGCATCGCAGGCGACTTCGCTCTTGCCAGCCTTGAGCTCGGCGGTGATGGAGTCCACCAGGCCTTGGGAGTAGTGGACGGAGAAATCGGTGAGCTCGATGCTGAGGGCGAGTTTGTTTTTGCCATCGTAGCGCGGGGTGGCCTCGACGTAGGCGATGTCGGCGAAACGCACTTGGCCTTTTTCGACGGCGCGTTTGTCGAAGACCTCGGGCGGGATGGTTTTTAATGCGACGTCGATACCCTTTTGCCTGCCATCTTCAAACACTCCACTGCCACCAAGCCCCATCTCGAACTCGAAGGCCAGCACGTCCACCCGTGAGGCGCCGCGCTTGCGGCATTCCATGATCACTTCCTCCACGAACAGGCGGCCCACCGGCAGATTGATCGGGCCGACGACGACCAGCCGCCCGCCGTTCTTGCCGTGGAAAAACGCGGTGTCCGGCAACGGCTCGGCGCGGTAGGCCTTGAGGATCAATTCCCGGAATTCCTGTTCCTTGCGGGCGAGCGCCTGCTCCTTCTTTTTCCCGCTGAGCCGCCCGCCGACGTTGAGGTAGGCCTGGCGCTCGTAGCGGCCGAGGTTGAGCACCTCGAAGGCGCGGAACGGCTTGCCCGCCGACTTCAAATCCCGCTGCACCTGGATCAAGCGCTTGCGCGTGGTGTGGATGCCGAACTTGCCGAGATCGCTGGTGATCCACTTGCGCCCGAGCTTTTCGGCCACCGCTGCGGTGGTGCCACTCCCGCAGAAAAAGTCCGCCACCAAATCGCCTTCGTTAGAGCTGGCTTGGATGATGCGTTCCAACAATGCCTCGGGCTTTTGTGTCGCGTATTTGGTGTCTTCTTCTGACATACTACCTTTTCGCCGTAAATCTTGAACGTCAGTCCATAAATCGCTGAGAGCCACGCCTTCGCTTTCGTGAAGATACTGTTTCAGATAGAGCTTCCCGGATGATGTAGTCAGCGTTCGTCCTTCCGATGTCAGTCGTTTGACTGATTCGTCACTCCGCGTGCCGATTGGTTGTCTCCGAAATCGCCCTCGTTCATCAGTGTAGTTGAAATTATATTCGATGTATTCCTTCGTATACGGGATGTAAACGTAGTTGAACTGCTTCGAGTCCGTTTTTGAGTAACTCAGAATGTGATCTGTGCACCGCCCAAACTGATTGCCAACCGATTTTGCTCCCGCCATCGATCCACGTAGCCATGAAACGAAGTTTGCGTGATTTTCACTGCCGAAGACCTCATCCAGAATTGTGCGGATGTAAGAACTAACCCGCCAGTCGCAATGTACGTAGATACTTCCATCCGCGTGCATCAAATCCCGCATCAAAATCAACCTCTCATAAATCATCGAGATGAACGAATCCGCACCTCTACCCCAAGTATCGCGGTAGGCGATTTGTTCGAGGAGGTTGGGTTCCTTGTGGAAGGTTTCGCCGCCGATCTCGATGTCCATGGAGAAGTCCGCGCCGACGTCGAAGGGCGGGTCGATGTAGAT
>JBIPMC010000246.1:0-3564 GCA_044369345.1 Terrimicrobiaceae bacterium | reverse complement strand
GTTTCGATTGATTGCGGCTGGACCAAACCCGAGACCTCGAGCTGGCGGCGGCCAGCTTTGCGTGAAATTCAAATCGGGCCGCGCATCGTGCCGGGCGTGGGATTTGTGGTGCGCGGGAGTCTCGCCGATAAGGCCGGTTTCAAATCCGGAGACCTTGTCACAGACCTCAACGGTGAGCCGATTTTCAACCTCTCCGACATGGGGCCGATCATCGATGCGAATCGCGGCAAGGAGGTCGCTTTCACTGCTGAACGCGGCGGACAACCACTGCAACTTTCGATGAAACTTCCGCCACCCTCGGCTGATGGCATGCCAGTGGATTTCGGCATCGAGTGGGGACGCACCACGCTCGCCTACCCTAATCCCTTCCATCAAGTGAAGGATGCCGCGACGAGTATTTTCCGGATGGTTGGCGCGCTTCTCTCGCCCGCCTCGGATGTAAAAGCTGCGCACTTCAGCGGTCCGGTCGGCATCATGCGGCTCTATTACCAAATTTTCGAGTCCCCCGATGGTTGGCGGATCGCGCTGGCCTTCAGCGTTCTCATCAATGTGAACCTTGCCCTGCTGAACCTCCTGCCGTTCCCCGTCCTCGACGGCGGCCACATCACTTTGGCGATCATCGAGGCCATCCGCCGCAAGCCCATAAGCGTCCGCGTTCTTGAAGTCGTTCAAACCGCCTGCGCGCTCCTGCTCATCGGCTTCATGCTCTACCTGACTTTCTACGATGTGGGCGACATCGTGGCCTCGAACGCGCCCGTGCCCACCTCAAGATCGAACTAGTCCATGCCGCCGGAGTTCCACAACCACCCCGGCCGCCGCGCAACCCGCGAGGTTAAGACCGGGCGCACCGCCATTGGCGGGGAAAACCCTATTCGCGTCCAGTCGATGCTCACCAGCGATACGATGGATACCGACGCGTGTGTTCGCGAAACCCTCGCACTCGTCAACGCCGGTTGTGAAATCGTTCGAGTCACAGCCCCGACGGTCAAAGACGCGTGCAATCTGGAACACATCCGCGCCGCTCTTTTGGAAACCGGCTGCGATGTGCCGCTCGTCGCCGACATCCATTTCAAGCCCGAAGCCGCTTTGGAAGCCGCCAAGTGGGTTGAAAAAATTCGCATCAACCCTGGCAATTTCGCCGACTCGAAAAAGTTCAACATCCGAGAATACACAGACGAGGAATACGCCGCTGAGATCGACCGCATCCGCGAAAAGTTCACGCCGCTCCTGCGGCTTTGCCAAAAGCGCGGCATCTCGATGCGCATCGGCACGAACCACGGCAGCTTGAGCGACCGCATCATGAACCGTTTCGGCGATACGCCGCTCGGCATGGTCGAGAGCGCGCTGGAATTTGCCCGCATCGCCCGCGAACTCGACTACCACGACTTCGTTTTTTCAATGAAGGCGTCAAACCCGAAGGTGATGATTCAGGCCTACCGGTTGCTCGTCTCTCGCCTCGACGAACTCGATCGCACAGAGGGTGGCTGGAACTACCCGGTTCACCTAGGTGTTACCGAAGCCGGCGACGGCGAGGACGGCCGGATCAAAAGCGCCATCGGCATCGGCAGCCTTCTTGCCGATGGCATTGGCGACACGATCCGCGTCTCGCTCACCGAAGATTCCGAGCATGAAATCCCAGTCGCCCGTGCGCTAGTCGATTCGATCCATCGCACCTCAACGACCTTTTCAACCTGGCCCTTCGACCCATTCACCTACTCGCGCCGGGCCAGCCAGCAGATCGTGGCGGATGGCATCCCCCTCGGCGGCGCCGAACTCGTTCGAGTGGTCGCCGCGCAGTCCACTTGGGATAATCTCGCGCACAAACTCGACTCCCTCGGCGACTACAAACCCGAGATCGTCTTGGAAAAATCCGGCGTTGTTGAACTCGACCCGCGCGATGCCGAAGCCATCGCTAGGACCAATTCCTCCCCCACTCCGCAACTCGTCACGGTTGCCGATTCCTGCGACCTCGGCGTCATCGATGCCTTCCGCCAACTCGCCTCGGTTCTCGATCACCGCCACCCGATTTTGCTTAAAGACACCTACCGTCCCGAAAGCCACAATTTTCTCCAAAACCTCCTTGTCGCCTCGACCAATATCGGCTCACTCCTGTGCGACGGCATCGGCGACGCCGTTTTGATCCAAGGCGAAACCGCGCCGGGCCAAGCACTCCGCCTTGCCCACAACATCCTCCAAGCCGCCGGAGTCCGTATTTTCAAGACCGATTATGTCGCCTGCCCGAGCTGCGGCCGCACCCTCTTCAACCTCCAGGAGACCACCGCCCGCATTAAGGCCGCCACCTCACACCTCAAGGGTGTTAAGATCGCGATCATGGGCTGCATCGTGAACGGCCCCGGTGAAATGGCTGACGCCGATTTCGGCTATGTCGGCGGGGCACCCGGTAAAGTGAACCTCTATGTCGGCAAGACGCCGTTGAAATTCAACATCCCCCAAGACGAAGCGGTCGACCGCCTCATCGATCTCATCAAGGAACACAACCGCTGGTTCGAACCAGCGAAGTAACCAGCCCGTTTTCCCGGTTTTAATCCTTCACCTCTTTGCCGTCGGAATCGTTTTTCGATTTTTCCGACTCGGCTGACTCAGCGGCTTTTTGGTCGAGGAGTCTTTTGTCCCACTCCAAATCGCGGTCTCCCCCGCGCTCGATCATCACGGGATAAACAGAGTCCCACCATTGATCATAGGCGGCAGCAAGGGTTTGGATGCGCTCGGGATCTGACTCGGCGAGGTCATTCTCGCAGGCAGGGTCTTTTTTCAGATTGAAAAGCGACCAGCGATCTGGTGCGGAGACCCCCCAGTGGAACTGCGCGTTTTTCGCAGTGTAGGTGGCCTCGTCACCACCCTTCATGACATTTCGCAGCGTGGCGCATTGGTAGCCGTGGTTATCTGTCGTGCATTTCGGGCTGTCGCACGGACGGCTCCGGACGAGGAGGAAATTGCCCTGCCGCACTCCGGCCATCGCGTATTTGTGCTCGGCGGCGACTCCCCCGGGCCAGCGGGCAACATGTTGGAAAAGCATCCGGTCCTCATGCCATGCGATGTTTTCTTGGGATTCAAGGAGCGGCAACAGGCTGAAACCCTCAAGTTCACCCTGAAGTTTTTCGGGGATTGTGACTCCACCGAGTTCGCAGAGCGTGGGGAGCACATCCAGGTGCGCGGTGAGATGATCTACCTCGTGGGGAGGCCATTGCCCGGTCCAGCGCCAAAATGAAAAAACACGCGTGCCCCCCTCCCAAGCTGTGGCTTTGCATCCGCGCATGTTCGCATTATAGATATCCAACCCCCATGTGCCGCCGTTGTCGGATGCAAGAATGACGATGGTTTTTTTGTCGAGGCCTTTTTCCTTCAGGAAGGTCAGCATGCGGCCGATATTGTAATCGAGATTCGCGACCATCCCCAGGTATTTGGCCTGTTCCTCGGGAACTTTGCCTCGGAACGGCGCGATGAATTCCTCTGGCGCGCCGAGCGGATCATGGGGCGAGTAGGTGGAGAGATACGCGAAGAACGGCTGGTCGCCGCTTTCCTCCATAAACCGCATCGCATCGT
>JBIPMC010000445.1:0-3578 GCA_044369345.1 Terrimicrobiaceae bacterium | reverse complement strand
ATCCAGCGACCTTCGGCAGTAGAAGCATGAACGCGATCAATCAATTTACAAACTTCGGCGGCGACAACGTGAACTAATGCTTCACCTTCAAAGCTAGGATCGGCTTTAAGGATTGTGCTAGAAGCGACATCGATTGGTTTCAGGACTGCGTTGGCTTTGGGGTTATATGACTTATTCGCACGATAGAACTGACGATAGAGTTCTGTTAGTTTTTGGGGATGATTCAAGGGTGATTGCTCCTGTATTTCTAGTTTAATGGAATTCGTCGAATTTGGAGAATGTTTTGCGTAAGCATCAAAACAGGGATAGAAGTTATAGGTGTAGAGTTTGATTTTAGCGATGCTAGGAGCATCAACTTTGGCATTGCGAACCCATTTATTGAGATAGGCAAATACATATAGCGGACTAGTTTCAAAATCTTTAGCTAGTTCTGTTAGTCGTCCCCAATTCGCATCGTAACCTCCTTTGCTTTGTTTAGCATTAACATCGAGATGGATCGCATAGGCCGCCGTGAGCTTATTCAGTGGCGCAGGATGCTCTCCACCAGTAGGATCTTTCCAACCATCTAGGATGTAATCTAGACGGAAGCGATCGCCGCCAGTGAGAACTCGAAACGCATGGGGAGCGCTATCGAGAAATACGGTTTCTTCAAACTCTGTACCATCAATAAATGGTGGTACTGGTGACTCTGAAACAACGGTTTTAACATCAAGAATCATCGGGAAAGCTAAGGCTAACCAACTCGGCATCACCCATGATTCTGTATCGGTAGCATCTCGACTTGGGGGCATTGCCATGAAATAGAAGGTCATGGGCTGATCTTCGGGATATTTCATTTTGAAAGTGTGATCTTTGCGATCGCCTATTTCATCTAGCAAAAAAGTATCCGCACTTTGATAGTTTGCTGAGCTAAAATCAGCCTGTAAATCTTTGGACACAAAATGATTGCGAAGACTGGTATCAAAACGGGTTTGGGCAATATTCATATAAGCCTTTTGCAGGAACTTATTCGTTTCAGGTGTGAAGTAATAAGTTGGATAGAAATAGAGATAGCGATATTTCCCATCTTCAAAGGACTTACCGACTGCTTGAGTTTGATTCATCAAGATTTGCCGCAACATAATCTCAATTCCCGCAATGCTAGAAATATTCCGCTTGGCATTCGAGCCGCCTAGCATTTGTTTATTGGTATAAACCTGCGGCGTGAATAATACCGATGGTTCTTGTTGTTCTGTCACCGTGTAAGGTGAATGGGAAATAGAACAGATTGCTTGTTTACCTCGTCCAGATTTTTTGGCTGCGTTGTAAAAATCTAGCTCTTTTAGGAAGATATCAACTTGGTCAATATTGGCTTCAACCTCTTGACTAGGTATCATCACCACGCGATCGCACCAATCTTTTAAATCTTGCCAAGGGTCAGGTAATTGATACTGCTCTCGAATTGGCTTAGTTAGTTCAATGAAATAATTAACCAACTTATAGCCAATATCCCGCACATCTAATGAGCCTAAGCCGTCCTCAGATTCTAAATACTTAGCGGCGATGTAGTACCACTCATAGGCAATACCACCAGTATTTTTAAGCTCCTGAAGTTCGACAACTTGCGATCGCCAATTAGTTAGACCTAAAAACTCAAGAGATGCAAGACTAAGATTTAATTCGCGAGCTGGTGGCAAGGTTTTATCGAGCTTTCGCAACTTATCAACCTTATCTAAATAATCTTTCCAATGCTGCTTAACGACTAAAGCGCCAAGTTCCGCCAGATGATCAATACGTGGATCTTCTTTAAAATCAAATTTCAGATCTTCTGATAGAAATCCTTTGCGCTGGAATGTGGCGAGATTACTAGCTTTATCAGGGGCTTTGCTAGATTTAATCTTGTTTATGACCACATCAACAGAGAAACGCAAAAACTCTTCAAAATCAAAAAACAGATTGTAATAGTCAGCGAACTTCATGCCCACATTGCCACGACTAAACCCAACCTGCCGATCGCGTAATTGGTCAGCACAGAGTTTTTTGATTTTCGCCACCACGCGATCGCTGAGTCCTTCTACTTGAACAGGTGGTGCATCTCGCAAAGTGAGATAGATTACGCCTGTCGGCAAATACAAAAGCGGCTCATAGTATTGATTCTCTGCTGTATTGAGAGCAACATGAGCATCCATCAAAGCGTTATTAGCAACGTTTGTAAGTACACCACGATTCTCAGAAATACTGTGATAGGTAAATCGTAACTGTCCATCACTAAGCTGGTGCATTAGCTCCTTGAACTTAGTTTTGATAGCATCTTGAGGATGTTTAACGATTGAAGCCAAAGAATCAGCTAAACAGGTGAGATCGGTGAGACAGCGTAATGTGCGATCATCTAGCCTGAGATTGCTTAATCCAAAATCCGAGAAATTCCAGTTTGTATCCCATCGACATTGTGCGTTGTAAGCAATACAAAGCAAATCATCGATATATTCTTTCCACTGCTCAGAATCATTGCTAATAAATTGATTCAGACCTAAAGCAACTACGAATATAGAAATGATTTCACGATGTTCATCTAAAGAGAGTTTGCGAATATCTTGATCGCGCTTAGATGATTGATATTGCTCTGGCATTTCAGGAAATAGCTCGTAATTGAACTTTTCAAAGTCATGCAAAATAAATCCTGCAATTACCAGTCTGCGTTCAAATTCCCTAACTTTCCTTTTGACTGTTGTATTAAGTTTTTCTAGTCGTTGCTCAATCAAATTTGCTGGAAATAGACCATTTAATAAATGCGTACCAAGCGACTGATCGGCAGCATTATCACGTCTAACTTTTTCTTTACCTAATGCCTCATTTTGGCGATCAAGTTCATCAAAAAACTTACCGCCTTTTGCAGTCACTCCAACAACGACAGGCAAAAGCTTAGGCAATACATATTCTGCAAAATCTTTCATGACAGGATCATCAGGATTTTGAGCAGCGATCGCCTCACGCATTAATCTTAAAGTCAGCAGTTCTTGCTTTGTCTCGATAGTGCGATCGCTTTTCTCATCAAAACTCTCATCATCAAATTCATCCAAATCAATTTCTGGATAATGTTCATCGTCAACTTCTATGTTTGATAGATGATTAGATTCTAGAATAGATTCACTATGAAAAATTGATAATTGAATCTCATCTTCACCAGTCTTTTTGTGCTTAGACATAATTTTGACAATAATAAATGTATGCAAGTTAGGCTTGAGAATCTTGAAGCGAGTTAACGAAAGTTTCAATCTGTCTTACATAAAGTGGATATTTCTCTAAAACATCCTCAATTTCGGCAAATACTTCTTCGGGTGAGATTTCAAAATATCGATGAGCAAGAACGTTGCGAGTATCAATAGATTCTTTGATTTCTTCAGCTAATTTATCTGTGATAATCTCAAATTTACTCATTTCCAAAAAGCTCTGGTGACTAGTTAAATTATTAAGATTAACGCTTTTTTTCTTGAGTATATATTTGTTAATATCAATCGCAGTTTGCACGACAAGCTCAATAATTCTCTCAATGGTATATTGTCGATGTCGGTCTGACAAAAACTCTGCAAGGGTAAGTG
>JBIPMC010000025.1:0-11889 GCA_044369345.1 Terrimicrobiaceae bacterium | reverse complement strand
TTGCATCAAATTAAAAAAATTTGATGCAATTTGCTGCTATACCCCCCCTCAGGAGAATCAGCGTTGATATTTCGGAGGAGATTTTGAACGAGGTCGTGGAGTTGACCGCCGAGAAAAGCAAAAGCGCCTCGCTTGCCATTCACGATTGCGTGAGGCTTGACACAATCGATGTGCATTTCGAAAAAATCCTTCAGCCGGAAACCAGCGGAATTAACTACAGAGCGCGCGAACTCGGCCCTTCGGGCTCGCGCTGCCGCGACCTTGCCCCGCCGGGCATTTATGAATAGTTCTCATGGCTGGGATACCTACAAGGGCACAGAGAACAGAGAGGGGGAATAATTTGCTCCGAATCGGCTCGGATTGTTTCGTCCGATCCATTGCTTTCAGAACCAACTCCTGGGAATCCTTTTCCCCCTGTCCTCCTGTTTAAAAATCCGTTTTCAGGTTCAAATCGCCGGCCTCGCGCTCTACTGCCCCGGCTACGGCGGTTTGTTTCAGCCGGACAATGTCTGAAATTGCGCTTAACACGCGGCGGGCTTTGCGTTAGCGATCTGGATCCCGCTTCAAAGCCTCCAACCCGCCGAGCAGCGATTTTATTATGCAAAATACCACGCCTCAAGGAGACATCGGTCTCATCGGATTGGCCGTCATGGGTCAAAACCTCGTCCTTAATATGAACGACCACGGCTACACCGTTGTCGTTTACAACCGCACCACTTCAAAGGTGGATGACTTCCTCGCAAACGAGGCCAAGGGCACGAAAATCCAAGGAGCGCACTCGATTCAGGAACTCGTCGCAAAGCTCAAGCGCCCACGCCGCATCATGATGCTCGTCAAAGCCGGCAAGCCCGTGGACGACTTCATTGCTCAGATCGTTCCGCTTCTGGAGCCCGGCGACATCATCATCGACGGAGGAAATTCGCTTTTCGAAGACTCGAACCGCCGCCAGCGCGAGTTGGAGTCAAAAGGCCTACTCTTCATCGGCACAGGAGTATCGGGTGGCGAAGAAGGTGCACGGCGCGGACCCAGCATTATGCCCGGCGGCTCGCCAGCTGCATGGCCTCATGTGAAAGAGATTTTCCAATCCATTTCCGCCAAAGTCGAAGATGGCTCGCCTTGCTGCGATTGGGTCGGCGAGGAGGGCGCGGGGCATTATGTAAAGATGGTCCACAACGGCATCGAATACGGAGATATGCAGCTCATCTGCGAGGCCTACAACATCCTTAAAAACGGCCTCGGCATGAGCGAGCAGGACCTCCACGACACTTTCGCCGAGTGGAACAAGGGCGAACTCGACAGCTATCTCATAGAAATCACGCGCGACATTTTTGCCAAAATGGATGCCGACGGCTCGCCGCTCGTGAACAAAATCCTCGATGCCGCCGGCCAAAAAGGCACCGGCAAGTGGACGGTGATCAACTCGCTCGAGCTCGGCACCCCGATCACTCTCATGGCCGAGGCAGTCTACGCCCGCTGCGTTTCGGCGATGAAAGACGACCGCGTCCGCGCCGCCCGCAAACTCAAAGGCCCGAATCCCGCCATCCCTTCGGCTCGCGACACCAAAAAACGCGCCGCCCTCGTGAGCGAGGTTCGCGATGCGCTCTACGCCTCGAAAATCATCAGCTACGCACAGGGCTACATGCTCATGCAAGCCGCCGCCAAAGAATACGGCTGGAAACTCAACTGGGGCGGCATCGCGCTCATGTGGCGCGGCGGTTGTATCATCCGCTCTCGCTTCCTCGGCAAAATCAAAGAGGCCTTCGACAAAAAGCCGAACCTAGCGAATCTCCTTTTCGACGACTATTTCCGTGGCGAGATCAAAAAATCCCAGAAAGGCTGGCGCAACATCGTCGCCATCGCCGCCAAGCGCGGCATTCCGGCACCGGCGTTTTCGACCGCGCTCGCGTTCTTCGATAGCTACCGCAGCGCCGTATTGCCCGCGAACCTGCTCCAAGCCCAACGCGACTTTTTCGGCGCTCACACCTACGAGCGTGTGGACAAACCTCGCGGCGAGTTTTTCCACACGAACTGGACCGGCCACGGCGGCTCCACTTCGTCCACGACCTACACGGTGTAACCGCCGTTGCGCGTCTTCATCATCAAACCCGACGCAATCGGCGACTTCATCCTCGCCTCGGGTTGCATCCGCCTGATCGCGCGCGAGGCCGGGGAGGAAAACCTCGTCCTCGCCGTGCGCTCGGATGTCGCTCCGCTTGCCAAAAGCCAGTTCCCTAAAGCGCTCATCCTTCCACTCACACTGCGCGAGAAGCGCCGCATTCTGAATGTCACGACCATCAACATCCTCCACAGTCTCCCCTCTTGGCTGCGGATGCTCAGCCTGCGGGTGGACGCCGCGCTCTGCCTTCGCAGCATGCGCGCCTACTTGCACACGATCTGGTTTTACACCCCCCGCGCCCAACGCCGCATCGCCTGCGAAAACCTTCTACTCGCCCAACCGCGCTTTCGTCGCCCGGCCGTCGAGAATGTCGTCACGCGCTTTTTCAAACCCGCCCTCCTCCCCTACCCCTCACCAGGAAAGCTCCCCACCGACATCGAAGCGAACCGCTCCGTGGCGGTGGAATTCCTCGGCCGTAAAATCTCCGATGCCGAAATCCTACCTTCGCTCAATCCTCCATCCCCGATTCCTCGCTCCGACCGCTGGCTCCTTTGTCCATTCAGTTCAAGTATCACCAAAGACTACCCCGCTGAAAAATGGGCCGCCGCGATCCAAATCCTCACGCCCGAACGCGGCAATTCCCCTCTCCACCTCGCCGCCGGCCCAACCCAGCAGGAACAACTCGCCGCCTTCGCCCAAATCCTCCGCAACGCCGGAATTCAAAACCTCGTTGTCGATCCAGCGACACCACTCGCCGATTTTTTAAAATCCATCGCGGCCGCACGAATTGTCCTGACCGTCGACACCGCCGCCGCGCATATGGCCTGCGCAGTGGGATCCCCGGCCGTAATCGCATCGGCTGGGCACCACCCTGGTGTTTATGCTCCCTACTCGCCGAACGGCCTCCAGCATTGGATCATGCCGCCACCGCTACTCCGCAAAGGCGAATGGCGCAAAAACCTCACTCCAGATAACCTAGCCAGCGCCATTTGCGAAATCCTCACCCGCAGCTGCGCCTAGCCTAGTATCTAGTTTATCATATTAGCGTATTTACTTTCCGGGGATTTTTTGCTCACTCGGATTTTCGTCCACTCAAAGGGAGCGGCGGTTTCGTTGTAGGCTTGGAGAAAGTTTTCAATGGCATCCACGAGTTGTTTGACGCTGCGGAAACTGGCCCCCTCCAAGGCCGCCCGGCTCATGATGCTGAACCAGACTTCGATTTGATTGAGCCAGGAGGCGTGAGTGGGCGTAAAATGAAAATGAACATGAGGATGTCGTTTGATCCAATGATGATCGGACTTCAATTTGTGAACGCTGTGATTATCAAGAATGAGGTGGAATTCTTTACCTTGATGGCAGGCCGTCACTGAATCCAGAAATTGCAGAAATTCCTCACGGCGCTTTCTGGGGTAGCATTTTGCTTTGACTTGCCCGGTGGCCACATTCAAGGCGGCGAAAAGATTTTTTGTTCCGTGTCGTTTGTATTCGTGGGCAAACCCGGTCATTGAGCCTCCATCGGGCATTTTTAGCCATCCCTGCTGCCTTTCGAGTGCTTGAAGGCAGGGCTTTTCATCCACGGAAAGAACAACCGCGTTGGCAGGCGCCCCAAGGTAAAGCCCGATGATGTCCGCGCTCTTGGTATCAAACTCCGGATCGGTTGAAATACACCATGAGCGCCTTCGCTGGAGGCTAATGCCCAAGGTTCGTAATTCTTTCCAGATGCGGGCCGGAGCAACCCCCAAGTTCTCACCAAGAGCGCGTCCGTTCCACTTCGCGTATCCAGGCGGGGGCTCGGAATCGATTTGCTCCAAGATGCGCTGCCGGAGAGGCTCGCTATCATTGTGGATTGAAGGGCGGCCGGGGCGAAAATCGTCTCTCAAACCCATTATCCCTTCGCTATCGAATCTCACCCGCCATTTACTCACGGTGGCCGGGCGAGTTTGCATCATGGCGGCGATCTCAAGATTGCTTTTGCCACAAGCCGCTTCCAGAACGATCCGAGCCCGGTCGGCATGGCGTCGTTGCGTGCGAGGAGCGCGGATGAGTTTTTCGAGTTCAGATTTTTCGAGGTCGGATAGCTTGATTATGGTGCATGGGCGACTCATGAACCTCAAAATAGTTCTTTCGCTTATTTTCTAAAGTAAATACTAGGGAATAGAATGTTACCACCCCTGGAATTCTTCTCCTGCCTTGAAGACCTGGAGGCCGGTGAACTCCTCGAAATGCTTGTCGTCGGTCAAAATAGCGGCGTCGATTTCTTGAGCGCAGGTTGCGATGAGAATGTCTTGCGCCGTGAGCGTGGTGCCGGAGCGGTCAAGAGTCCAAGCCAGGCCGGCAGCATGTTCCCAGATTTTGTTGCTTGTGGGGACATTGATCAAGACATCGAAAAAGGTGCCAACGCGGCGGCGGATTTTTTCTATTTTTAAGCCCTGATCGACCTCCATCCGCACAATGCCGCAGGCAGCGAGGTCGCCGCTAACGATCCAGTCGGCGAGGCTTTCGGCGGGGTCCAGCCCCCGGCGAAGGAGGCCGATGTAAACATTGCTGTCCACTAGCACGGGGGCGTTCATTTTTTGCGCTTGGTGGTTATTTGGTGCTGTAGGGGGAAGTATCCCCGGCGGCCCTCAAGACTGAGATGTCGTAATCAGGGGCGACGGCATTTTTCAATTTCTCGGCAGTGAAGCCAAGACCCGTCTTTGGAAAGTCCCGGTATCTGGCCTTCCGGTCCATTTCCTTAAGAGCCATTTCTACGGCCTCTGTCTTGCTGGCGCAGCCGAATCTTTTCACGACCCGATCGAGCAACTCCTCGTCAATGTGCATGGTCATTTTCATGCCATACCGAGCATGGCATGAGGGTGGCAAAGTCAACACGTTCTGCAGCTATCAGGATTTATTCGTCCCCAGCGATATTGAAAACACCGAGGGCTTGGCGCACGACAGCGCGGCTACTTTCGGCTTCATCGAGGATCACTAAATCCGCGCCAAGGGCGGTGAGTTTGTCGGCCTCTGCGCTGAATTTGGTGCGGGCGAGGATGGCGATGGAGGGGTTGCGTTCCCGGGCGAATTGGAGGGCGGCGGCGATTTCGGGGGTGGCCGGAAATGTGAATGCCACGAGGCGCGCGCGCTGGATGGCAACGAGATCCCAGACCTCCTGTTGGCGGGTGTCGGCAAAGAGCGCAGGTTGGCCCTCGGTGTGGAGTTGTTGGATCGTGTCGGCGTTCAGGTCGATCACCAGCGAGGGAATTCCATTGTCGGCGAGTGAGGCAGCCAGAGCGCGGCCGACGGGACCGTAGCCACAAATGATCGCGTGGTTTTCCATTTCCTTCACGTGCGCGGAGGTGGCAGCTGGCGTTGCAGGGCCGGATTTATGGCGGCTGGCGTTTCTATCGAGCCACGCGCCGAGGGGTTTGGCGAAGAGCATGAGCACCGGCACGACGGCCATCGAGAGAGCCATTGCCGCGAGGAGGGCCTGACTCGTCCCGGCGGGCCAGGTGGCGAGTTCCGAGGTTTTGGCTAAAAGCACGAGCGAGAACTCGCCAGCGCTTCCGAGTCCAATCGCGGCAAAGACCGCCGCTCGCCAACTCAAGCCCATGAACCGCGCAAGGATTCCGACGAGAAGGGATTTTCCGAGGATCAGGCCAGTTGCGACCGCCAAAATCAGATGCCATTCCGTGACAGCCGCCGTGAGATCGATACTCAACCCCACCGAGACAAAAAACACGGTCAGGAACAAATCCTTCAACGGCGCGATATCCGAAAGGATGCGATGTTTGTAGATGCATTCGCTCACGGCCAGACCCGCCACGAATGCTCCCAGCACAAGGCTCAGATCCATAAGCGCCGCAAGGTAGGCGACACCCACGCAGAGCCCGACGACGGTGAGCGTGAAAAGCTCCCGGCTGCGCGTGGCTGCCACAGCGTGGAGGAGCCGAGGAATCACGAAGCGTGCCAGCCCGATGGCGATGCCCACAAACGCCACGCCCTTCGCCAAGGTCACAGCGAGCATGGTGCCCATCGCGCCGTCTCCGCCGCCCGGCAGCAGAGCGGGCATCAACACAAGGAAGACGATGATGAAAATATCCTGGAAAATCGCCACGCCGAGCGCGAGGCGGGCTCCAGAGCTCGCGGTGACGCCCATGTCGTTGTAGAGCTTCACGCTGATCGCCGTAGAGCTGAGTGCGCAGGCCACCGCGACGACCACCGATAGCTCGGGGTCGAGCCCCAGTAGCCAGTGCGACGCCGCGCCGGCCGCAGCCATTGTGATAAAAACCTGCGCGGTTCCCCCGATAAACGCGAAGCGCCGGAGGTGCTTCAACTCCCCGAGCGAAAATTCCATTCCGAGCACGAATAGAAGCAGCATCACGCCCACCTCCGACATGGTGGTCACGGCCTCGCGCGCCTCGGGGCCCGCGACCATTTCGAGCAGGCCGGAATTCGAAATCGCCAACCCGCAGAGGAAATACGCCACCAGCAGTGATTGGCGGAGTTTCAAGAGAACCAACGAAACCCCCACCACGCCTACGAACATCAGCGCCAACAGCGAAAACATCGGCGGCACGCCGCTGGCGAGAAGGGGTGGGATCATGCTGGGCATTCGCACAGGATTCTTAAATCAACCGCCGCGCTTGGACCATAGCGGGTTTTAATGAGATGCTATTTTTCCAGAACAATCACATCGGTGCTTGTCAACTCGCGGTGGGATTCGGAGGTTTCCTGCCACTCGGCCTCGAGGATGAGGACGAGGAATTCGCGGCCTTCGAAAGACCACGGAAAACTTGGGGGCATAGCGGCGGACTCGGCGGTTGCGGGATCGATTGTCGAGAGGTCGAAGGTGCGGAGTTTTTTCGATCCGGCAAAGACGCCGAGCTCGTTTTTCGGTGGCCAGATTTCGAGTTTTTCTCCAGAGGAGGTTTGACCGAGCGGGACGGTTGCGCAGCGGATTCCGTGGACGAGGCGGTAGCTTTCGATGGAGATCGGGCGTTCCGTGGGCCAATCGAATTTGATTTGGGCTGATCCATCGTAGTTGATCTTGGGCAGACCGAGTTTTTTTCGGGCGGCGTTGGCGATGTCGTATTTCGAGGGTTCGTTTTCGAGATCCAGCGGGCCGGTGAAGCGCTCCACGACGGACTGCTCGTAATTGTAGGCGAGGTAGCGAAGCGAGGAGGCGATCCGGCTCTCGGTGTCTGCGGATCGGTTGGCGAGGAGTTTTTCCAATTGGTGCGTTTGGCTGCGGAGGCAGACCTCTTGCGAACTTAAGGGCCCGAAGGCGGCGATAAGGCAGAAGGCCGCCAACAGCCCCGGGGCGAAGGCGGGTGTGGCGGAGCGGCGGATCAGCACGACGAGACAACACACGACAATCCAAATGGCGATCGCGAGGGCGGCATACCGCTCGGTGGTGAATCCGTAGTCCTCGATGCGGCGTGCGAGGGCCATGAAGAGCAGAATGCTGAAAAGGGGAAATGCCATGGGGAAAATCCGCGAGAAGGCTTTGGCCCAAGCCCTATCGGTGCGCCAGGGCTCGAGCATCCATTGCGCGGCGAGGCCGTAGCATCCGAGCGCCAGCACGGGCAGGGCGACCATGCCTTCGGGGAGTTCCCGTTCGATCAAAATGCGAATCGCATACGCGGCGAGGATGGCGGTGAAGAGAAATCAAATCGGGACGAGCGCCCATTGGCAAAGCCGCCCCCAGACCGCGAAGCCGGGTTGTTTGGAATCGAGATCGGCCCGCGCGGCGGGCAGGAGCATGACGAAGGCGAGCGGTGCGACGAGGAATCCGCAGACGGCCATGACATCCTCGTGGACGCCTGACAGCTCGAGATGGAACAGGCTGCGGAGGCTCTCAAGGGCCAGCATCAACCCGATGAAAACCACCAGCGTGAGGATTTGGGCGAGGATGAGGGCGTTGAGCGCGCCGATGTTTGTGCGCCACCAATTCGATTTGGGATTTTTGACAAGGCCTGGCACGGCGCTAGCAGTCGCGGCGGCAGCGAGCCAGACGAGGAAAAGGGTGAGACCGTCTTTTTTCGGATCGAGACATTGCCAGTTGGCCCAGATGGCAAGCAGTGCGGCGGTTTGAAAAATCCAGCGCGGGCGGGGGAAAAGTTCCCCGGCGTAAGCGGCCGCGACGAGGAGTGGAAAGGCGAAAGCGACCGCGCAGGTGATGCGGAATCCGAGGTTTTCGATCGTTTTCGAGTCCGAGTGGTTGAGGACGATTATCGCGGCAGTGCCGAGAAGGCCGGCGAGGATCACGAGTGGAAATCGGCGGAGCCCGTCGGCAAGGGCTTGGCGGACAGTATGGAGGGAGGCGATATTCATTGAGGGCTTATTGCAGTTCGAAGTTGATATTCACCGTGTAGCCGTCGCCGGAGCCGAGGCCGGTGGGCGGGGAATCGATTTTGGTGACGCGCGTGAGGGCGGTGAGCACGGATTGATCCATGATCGGGTTGCCGCTGGATTTCACGATCTCCGAGCTTTTGATGGTGCCGTCGCGGGCGATGTGGATTTTCACGGTGCAGATGAAGGATTTGTCCTGCTCGAAGATCGAGGTCGGTTGCTCCCACTGGCTGAAAAAGCGGTCGTGGATGAGGTCGTGATACCAACCGAATTCGCTCGCGGTGCCGCCGCCGCCGGATTTTGTGGCAGTGCCGGATCCCGCTGCGGCAGAGCCGGGGACTTTCGCTTCGGTGAAGGCTTTTTTCTTGGCTTCATCGGCCGCAGAGTCGGTCTTCTTCTCGGAGCCCGGGGAGGATTTGGGTTTTGGCGAGGCTTGCGGGGAGGATTTGGGTGAAGGCTTAGGCGATGCTTTTGGAGAGGCCTTCGGCGAAGGCTTCGGGGACGGTTTTGGGGACGGTTTTGGGGACGGTTTTGGGGAGGGCTTGGGAGTTGGCTTGGGTGTCGGTTTCGGCGTTGGCTTTGGAGTGGGGGAGGGTTTGGGTGTCTGTGTGGGAGTCGGCTTTGGAGTTGGTGTGGGCGTGGGGGTGGATTCAACGATGTCCGATTCCTCGGGCGTTGGCTCCGGAGTCGGTTCAGGCGTTGGCTCCGGAGTCGGTTCAGGCGTTGGCTCTGGGGTGGGTTCGGGAGTTGCTTCCGGCGTTGGCTCGGGAGTAGGTTCTGGTGTGGATTCTGACTCGGGCTCGACTTCGATTTCCGGCTCAGGTTCGGCGGCTTGGCTGAAGGATCCTGGCGCGACCCATACGATTTCGCCTTCGGGTTTTTTCACCTCGCGGAAGGTGAAGTAGGCGATGCCCGCGATGACGAGGATGTGGAGAATGGCGACGATGACGACATTCCGCCGGAATTGCGGATTGTCCATGTCAGGGCGCGGCGTTTTTGTCCTCGCGGGTGGTCATCACGCCGACCTTGGCGATTCCCGCGCGTTGAAGGATGTCCATCACGGAGACGAATTGTTGGACGGGGAGTTCGAAGTGTGGGCGCACCACCACGGCGGTGTCAGGTTTTTCCAGTTTGGCCGAGATGAGCCGAGCTTCGAGATCCTGCGGGGAGATGAGATCGTTGTTGAGTTTATAGGTGTTGTTTTTGTCGATCGAGATGGTGAAAACCTCGGTGGGATTCACCGTGCCCTTCGCGGTGGTGCTTTTTGGAACGACAAGATCGACGCTGTTTTCGATGAGAGGGGTTGTGATCATGAAAATGATCAGGAGCACGAAGGCGAGATCGAGCAGGGGAGTGACATTCAGCTCCGTGAGCGTCTGCAGATTGTGCCTTGAGGAGTAGCGCCGCATTGGTCAGGACTGGCTGCGGCGGGTGCCGAATTCCACAAAGCGGTGTTCCACCTCGGAGGAGAACTCGGCGGCGAAATTGTCGGCTTGCACGAGCATCGAGCGCACGGTGGTAACGAGGAAGTTGTAGCCGAACATCGCCGGGATCGCGACAAGGAGGCCGATGATTGTGGTGATGAGCGAACCCGAAATGCCCGGCGCCATGGCGGCGAGGTTGGCGTTGCCCGCTTGGGCGATGCCGGCGAAAGCATCCATCACGCCCCAGACTGTGCCGAGCAGGCCCAGGAACGGCGCGCCGCTCACGGCCGTGGCGAGGACGATCATTTGCGACTCGAGTTTGAGGGCTGATTCGCCGACGGCGCGCTCCATCGCGGCTTGCACGGAGCGCATCTGAGCGGGTGTGATTTTTTCGGCGATCCTCAAGCGCGCGGCGAATGTCTCATCCAGCTCGGTCGAGCCGAGCATTTGAAAGCAAAGCTCGTCGGCACCGGCCTCGTAAATTTCGTAGATGTTCGAGCCATCGAAACGCACATCGGCCTCGAAAAGTCGGAGTGGTTGGCGGTCTTGGTGGAAAAGATCGAGGAAGCGGGCGTTCTGGCGCTGGCAGAATTTCAGGTAGCGGAATTTCGTGACCATCACCGCCCAGCTGAAAATCGAGGCGAGGAAGAGCGCGATCAGGATGAGCTTTCCCTCAATTGTGCTTTCCAGAAACGCGTAGACGAGACCCGAGGCGATCATGCGGTTTTCCTCACTTGGCGGCGTTGCATTGGCAAGTTTGTAGATGAATCAACCTCGCCATGGAATGCAAAACGAATCTTTGCTCTCGCCGCGAATGTGTCCATATACTTGGCGCATGGCCAAAAAATGTTCGCTCTTGATTACAGCGCTCGCCCTTTTCGTTGGCGCGGCGGGGGCGCAGGAATTGCCCCCGAGGGAGAATCCTTACGAGGTCATCGGAAAAATTTTACAACCATTTCTGGGAGTGCTTTTTACGGAATCCAACGGCGCAAACCGTGCGGCCGAGGTGGAACTCGAACTCATCGAAGTCGGAGGGCGCTTGTCGAAGGTAATGAAAGGCGCGACGCTCAAGGCGCAGGTGCAATTTCCCGATAAAGTCCGGATCGAGGCTCCCGTGCTCGGCGAGCAATTCACGGTCTGCCGTAACGGGGACAAGGTCTGGGCCGCACCGGGGCGCAAAGTGGAATTTCTCCTCTCGAGTTTCCATGTGGTTCCTAAAAAACCGGCGATCACCGGAACGCCGCTGGCGCTGCCGATCACGGCCCAGCAGGCGATTTTCCTGCCCGCGCTTTTTTCTGTGCCGCGTGCCGATGTTGCCGAGGTCGAGGAATTGAACGGTGAAACCTGCCGCGTGATTTCCGCCAAACTCATGCCCGAACTCGGTCGCTCGCTGAAAGCCGAGGATTTCCAAGCCACGCTTTGGGTCGCGCCCGGCCATAAGATTCGCCGGCTGCAATTTGCCCGCCGCGACTTCAGCGCCACCATCAATGTGAAGACCCTGAATTTCCTCGCCACCCTACCCGAATCGACTTGGGATCCGTCGGCTACCACCGCTGACATCCACCGCACGGACACCTCGATGCTCGAAGGATTACTTTACGCTGTGGTGAACTCGCTCCAAGGCCCAGCGTCAGGAGTGACTCAGAACGCGCGTTGAGCGTTAGGGGGAGCGGGTAGCGGGAATCGAACCCGCATGGCCATTCCGGCTCTTTGCGTATTTGTAAATTGCTGGAAATGAACAAAAGCAAACATTGAAAAACCTTATTGATTTTAGCAGTCCTTTTAGCAGTATGGTGGGATATGGCTTCCATTCACCAGCGGACTGGCTCTCAAAAGTGGCATTGCTCCTTCAGGGATAGCTCCGGCAAGTGGCGCTTCGTTTCCACTAAAACCGAAGACAAGGTGGAAGCTCTGGCCGTGTGTGCGCGTCTGGAGACTCTGGCGAAGCAGTCGGCGCCGGCTTCGGAAGACACCGTGCCGGCTGAACACTCCGGCGAATTGCTGGAAGCCGGCTTG
>JBIPMC010000245.1:0-3615 GCA_044369345.1 Terrimicrobiaceae bacterium | reverse complement strand
CCTGCGCTGGCGGAGGTTCCGAATGTTGCGCAGATGGAGTTTCCCTCCGAGGAATTGGTCAAAAATGCGGGCGTTTTTGCTGCGTGGCTATTGGTGAACGCGCCACCGGAGACATTTCAGCGTGCCAAGGCGGCGCTCGTCGAGGAGGAGGCGGCGCGGCAACTCGCCGAGATTCCAGAAAAGCTCGCTGGAGCAGTTGATCCGGTGGAACTCGAGACGCTCCGCCTCGATCCCCTCGGGCTTCGCGAGGTTTTGGGTTCCGAGGACGGGCCGGGATTTGCGATGCCGCAGCCTTCGTTTCTAGTGGTGTCGCCTGAGAGTCCTTTGACGGATACGGCGGCGGACACCGCGTTTGTGGACGCCTTGCAAGCGCGTCTCCGGGAAATCCTCCCTGCCAAGGACCGCGATCGCGTGTTGCTAACGGGCGCGCCGGTTTTCAATGCCGAAATCTCGCGCCAGATGCGTGGCGATATTCTTTTTATGGTCAGCGTCGCTGCGGTGTTGCTCGGTGCTTGTTTTTACGCCTTCTACCGGACGCTCCGCCCGCTGGGCTGGATTTTATTTTTTCAAATGCTCGCCATGCTCTCGGGCCTCTTCGCCGCCCGTTTGCTTTTCGGCGGCTTGAATGTGATTAGCATGGGCTTCGCCTCGATCCTGCTCGGGGTCGGGATGGACTACTGCATTCTGGTTTATCACCACTTCGCCTCGCCGGATTGTGACAACCTCGGCGTCTGGCGAACGCTCCAGCGGGGAATTTGGTTCAGTGCGGCCGTGACGGCCTCTGCGTTTTTCGTGCTCTACCTCTCCTCGTTCCCAGGCCTTCGCCAGTTGGCCGTGCTTGTGGGTTTCGGTTTGTTGATGACGGCGCTGCTGGCGACTTGGCTGCTGCCGGTTGTGCTTCGCGCAAAGCCACCTGAGGCCCCCGGCGCGATATTTCGCGCGAGTCGCACCTCGGCGTCATGGATTCTGCGCCGTCGGCGGGTTTTGGTTCTGCTGCTGGGAATCGGTGTGGGGGTTTTGGTTTTGGCCCGGCCGTGGGTGCGGATCGACAGTCTTTACGAGTCCTCAATGGAAAGCCTGCGTCCTGTTGGCAGTCGGGCGTTCCAGGCACAGGAATGGCTGATGAAACTCGATCCCTCAGCGTCCGATGCCATTTACATTCTGCGCGCGCCCAGCCATGACGAAATCCGCGCCGCGATGCCCTCCGTTGCGAAAGCGGTCAATCCTGACTCAGCCGCGAATCCGGTTTGGTCGATCCCCAGCGAGCAAAACCGCGCTGCGAATCTTGCATCATGGAATGCCGGAACGAAATCACGCCTCGAGCCCGCTTTTGACGAAGCGGGATTTGGCGAGGAATGGTCGGCCCCGACGCTTCAGATGGTTAGAGCCATCGAATTGGCGGCCCTTGGTGACGCCGAGGCATTTCAATCCATCGACCGCCTCCTGCGGGGCATGGCGGGGCGGGATGAGAAGGGTGCGTTTGCATTGGTTCGCCTGCCTGGCATGGCCGAGAGCCCCGTTCCCGGTGGCGGGTGGCCCAAGGAAATCCAAAACCTCGCTATCGAGCCGGTGAGCTGGGTTTCGCTCACTAAGGAAGTCGTGGTCCTGGCGGGGAACGACTTTGTTCTTCTCGGCGTGGCAATGCTCGGCGCGATTGTTTTGCTCTGCGCTCTGGCTCAACGATCGGCCGTTCTTCTGGGTCTGAACCTGCTGGCGTTGGTTTTGGCATTTTGCCTTTTTGTGGGCTTGCTGCTTCTCACGGGAGCCACTCTGACGCCGCTTTCCCTGATCAGCGTGCCGCTGCTGATCGGCCTCGCGATCGATTACAGCCTGCATATCCTGATGGCGCTGGAGCATGAGCAAGGGGATTTGCATAGAACCTACGACCATCTCGCTGCGCCGGTTCTTCTCACCGGATTGAGTGCATCGATCGGCTTCGGTGTGCCGATGCTCACGAGCCAGCCTGCGTTGCAAAACTTCGGGCTGGTGATGGATCTCGGCGTGATTTCCTCGGTCGTGGCGTGTCTGGTTTTTCTCCCGTGCGTCTATATGCTTTGCCGACCCGCCCGCCGGGCCTGACCATGCACCGATTTCTTTACCTTGCCTTGATGCCGTTGATTGCCGCCGCCGGTTACGGGGAGGATTTGGAGGCGCGCTTTTTGGCGAGTCACAAAAATCTCGAATCCCTGCAGGCTGATTTTCGCCAAACGATCACCAGTCCCGGGATGCGCCAACCGGTTGTGAGCGAAGGGCGGTTTTACTACCAAGCGCCTGACAAACTCCGGATCGATTACTCGCGCCCCGCCGGGGATTATTTTTTGCTGAACGGGGACCGCTTCGAAACCCGTCGCCGTGGAAAATCTCCCGCCGTTCTGGATTCCAGCCACCCGTCTGCACGCGCGCTCGTCGCCTTGCGCGAGGTTCTGCGGGGCACGCCGCCAGCAGGAGAATTTCAAAAACAAGTCGAGCGGAGAGAGGGGGAAGTTCGGGTGATCCTGACGCCGCTCATACACTCGCCAACACTTCCCCGCAAAATCGAAAACCGCGTGGATGCCAAATCACTTGCCTTGCTCGGCATGACCATCACGATGCCGCAAGGGGCCGCGATGGAATTCGTGTTTGAAAATCCGCTCCGCAACCACCCCCTCGCAACAGCGGTTTTTACGGCGGCGGAGTAGGGGGGAGCGCAGGAATGCGGTTACTTGATCTCTTGAACTTTGCCGTTTGTGCGGGCTGCTGCCTTTTTTAATTCCTTTAAATCTTGATCCTTCGGTTCGAAAGCGATGAAGTTAATCCGTGCGGCCTTGCCGCTCTCATCCTTGATGGCCTCAATGGATATTTTGACCTCATCCCACGGGATCCCGCTTTCATACTGCTCGGACTGGAAGCTGCCATCGGAGACGATAAAAACAACATCGGGCTTGAGTTCCTTGGCGAAGGCGAGCACGCCCAGTAATCCACTGCGGACCTTGTCTTTGGCGGATTTGGTGGGGACTTTTCCAAAATACTCGCCGATCCACAGGTTGGCCGCCTGGCGGTTCGGATTGCTGGCCGGGACAAGTTCGTTCCCGAAGGTCATGAAAAGTCTGGAAAATTGAACGATCCCAAAGCGCGAGGTGATCGGGAGTTTTTGAAGGAGGGCTTGAATTTCCTGACTGATCTTGCTGAAGGGGATTCCAGCTTTGTTTGCTTTATTTTCGACTGACGAAGAAACATCGAAAGCCAGAAGTATTCGCTGACCGGTGGAATCCACGCCGAGGAAACTCAGTCCCTTTCCGCCGAATCCTCCGCTACCCGCCGCTGCTGCGCCCGAGACTGCACCGAGCGCTTCGCTGTTGGAGAGCGAGGCCATTTGGTCGGCGACAAGCTGTGAGGGGTCGAGTGGGAGCATTTGGTCGAGCGGCATATCCGGCACATCGGGCAGCGAAAAGGCGGTCGGGCGCGTGCTTTGCATCTTGTTGCTGAAGGTCGGCTTGGGCGCAGCGGCGTCGAAGGTCGCCATGGTCATGCGTTGTTCGCGTTTTTTTGCCGGCAGGCGGATGTCTTTTTTCACCACGAAATTCGCGGGTGGCGGGAAGATGTATTTGGCGACGATAAAAATGCCCGCGACGACTC
>JBIPMC010000244.1:0-3637 GCA_044369345.1 Terrimicrobiaceae bacterium | reverse complement strand
TTGATCCGGCCCGAATCCGCCGAAACGACATTGAAGGGTTCAGTATCGAGAAGCGCGGGAGTTTTCCAGTTTTTGAAATCGTAGGTAGCCGGCGCCGGCGGGAAAAAGAGCGCATACTGACCGCCCTCGGGCCCGAGCCAAAACCTCTCTTCACCGCCGAAAATGTGAATGTGCTTCGCATCGCCCTTCCGCTCGCCCTCGGGCTTGATGCCTTTGACAATGTTCTTGCGGTGAAGCCATCCCAAGCTCGCGCCGGAATCTCCGCCGTCGGTGGAGGTCATCACACGCCCCTGCCAAGCGGGAGCGACTGCCACGCGCGCCCCGGTGCCAGGAACTTCCAGCAGGAGGATGTCGGTGTGCTTTTTCAAAAAAGCCAAATCCTCGCCGAATGTGGGCGAAGTATTGGCGGCGACAGCATGGCCAAGGGCCATGAACGGGATCAGGAGCTGGAGTGTGGTTTTTTTCATGGGAGTAAATGAGGGTTAGTGTCCAGCGGCGGGCACGCCTTTCAGGTAAGTGCCGTAGCCGATAATGATTGTTGATATAATGAGCGTGAAAATTCCAAGCACGATGAGCGTGTAGGTTTTCTTCGAGGAACCTTTCCACTCATGAAAAATCCAGCCCCACATCGTGGAGAAGACGATGATCGAAGCCATGTGGAGCGTCCAAGACGAGAAACCGAAACCATCGGGATCTGAACCACCCATGCGAATATGTCCCATGGAGTAAAAGAAGAACTGGAAATACCAAATACTCCCGGCGAGGGCTGAAAAAATGTAGTTCCCCAGCATCGGGATTCGAAGGTCATTTTTATCGATGGAAGCTTGGGCTCCTCCACCGCTGCCGTGGTCGCCACCGCTGGCTACGAGGCCGGCATGCTCGGGGCGGGCCTCCGTGGCGAGATACTGGTAGCCAGTCTTGTTTTTGAGATTGAGCATCACGCACCAAATGAAGTTCGTGGTGAAACCGCCAAACATCACGACGATGAGACTTGGCAGACCGGACCAGAGTTCGTCGGTGCCCAATGCCATAGAGGCTTTGCCGATCGGCTCGCCTGCGGTAAGGCCGAAGCTAAAGCACGCACTCATGATGCCGGAGAAGGTCGCCACGAGGAGGCCTTTTTTGAAGTCGAACTCCTTAATCGTTTTCAGCTTCTCCTCGGCGGGCATCTCCTTTTCCTTGCTTGCGCCGGCCAGTGCCGCCACCCAAATACCGATCAAGCAAATCAAAACGCCCAGCAATGTGATTTTGCCGGGATAGGTGGCTGCGATTTGACCAATAGTTTCGCCGACAGGGATGTCGGGCATAAAGGTTTTAAGAATCGGCGGCAGAAGGGTGCCAAAGGCCGCGCAGTAACCCAGTGCCACGCCCATGCCGAGTGACATGCCTAGGTAGCGCATTGCCAGACCGAAAGTGAGGCCACCGAAACCCCAGAGGACTCCGAAGAAGTAAGTCCAAACAAGTGTCGAAAATGGCTGACTGATGATTGCGCCAGCGGCGTCTTTGGTAAGGAGCGAGGCCAGCAACCACGGGCAGATAATCCACGAGAAAACGCCACCCACTAGCCAGTAGGTTTCCCAAGACCATTTCTTAACCCCCCTATAGGGAACATAAAAAGACCCGGAAGCGAGGCCGCCGAGCCAGTGGAAAATAACGCCGAGGATGGGATTCATGCTAGTATGGTATGGAAGGTTTGGTCTTTAGGGTTGGCCGGCTTTTTTTGTTCAAGAGCAGGCTAGATTTTTTTGTCTGCAGAAGCTCCGCGGAGGTGGATGGTTTTGTGGTCGAGGTCATGAACGGCGCGGATGTAGCGGACGGTTTTGCTCCTCGCACGCATGAGAATCGAGTGGGTGGTGGCCGTGCGCCCGATCAATTTCACGCCGGGCAAAAGGGCGCTATCAGTGATGCCTGTGGCGCAAAACACCGCGCTGTCGCCGGGAACGATTTCCTCGGCGTTGTAAACGCGGTTCAGATCCGCGATTGGAAAATCACTGCCCTCAAGTTCGTTTTTTTTCGATGCCTCGTCCTTGAACCACATGCGAAGTTGGATGTCCCCGCCCAAGGCACGGAGCGCGGTCGCCGTCAGAATTCCTTCAGGAGTTCCTCCGATGCCGACATAGAGGTCGATGCCAGAGTCGGGCAATGAAGGCGCCACGGCCGCTGTGATATCACCGTCGGAAACCATGCGCAGACTCGCTCCGGCTTCGCGAACTTCATCGATGAAGGCTTTGTTGCGCGGACGATCGAGAATGAGGACGACGATCTCGGCGATCCGCTTGCCAAGCGCCCTGCTGGCGAGTTCAAGGATTTCCCTCATCGACTTGTCGATCAGCGTGCGCACGAGACCCGCCGAGCGAACGGCTTGGTCGATCTTCGGACCGTAGGAAAGCTTGTGGGTGTAAAAGGCCGGAAGGTTTTTCATGACGCTCTTGCCGGTCGGAACTTCGACGGCAGCCATCACGGAAATCGAATTTGCCATGCCTTTAGAGATATTCGTCGTGCCATCCACTGGATCGAGCGCGATGTCGAAGCGTGGCGAACCGTCCTTCCAAGTGCCGAGGCGATCACCGAGAAAAATCCCGGGGGCGTTGTCTTTGATTCCCTCGCCGATCACAACCTCCCCGCGAATGTCCACGAGGTCGAACACCCCGTAAATGGCATCGCACGCGGCAGCGTCCGCCAATTCCTTCTCGCCCCGGCCAATCCAATGCATGGCATTGAGCGCAGCATTTTCGGTGGCGCGGACAAATTCGAATTCAATTGTTCTTTCGGGGTCGTGGATTTTGCTCATGAGTCGGGTGCGGAAGGATTGACTGGAAAAAATCAGGCCCGTTTAGAAAGCACGGCCGATTCGTATTTTTTGACCTCTTCGATCCACGAGGCTTCGCCGGGGACATTGTGGCGCGAGCAGTGTTCACGCCAGACGGCACCGAGCGGCAGGGTCTTTGATTCCTCCATGAGGGCAAGGCGAGTGGTGCAATCGCCCTCCAACTCGGCCTTGCGGAGCAAAGCGGCGGGCTCAAGGAGCGCGGCGAGAAGCGCTTTGATCGTGGAGCGCGTTCCAATCGCCCAAGCGGCAATCCGGTTGATGCTGGCGTCGAAGAAATCCAGCCCGATGTGTGTGCGGCCGAGGAATCCGCCGCGCACGAGTTCTTCCATGATCGCACGGGTGGGATCGTCGAAAAGAACAACATGGTCGCTGTCCCAGCGCACTCCGCGGCTCACATGCAGCAAAATCTCCGGCACAAATTGGAGCGTGGACGAGATTTTGTCGGCGAGACTTTCGGTGGGATGGAAATGGCCGGCGTCGAGGCAGTAGAGGAGTTTGTTTTTAACGGCGTAGGCGAGGTAAAATTCGTGCGAACCGACGACATAACTCTCGGAACCGATGCCGAAGAGTTTGCTCTCGACCGCATCGAGGTTGAGGTTGCAATCGACCGGTGCGGCGAAAATCTCGTCTAGCGAGGCCGCGAGAAGTTCACGGGGCGTTTTGCGATCGTAGGGAATGTCCTTCGAACCATCGGGAATCCAAACATTTGTGACCGTCGGCGATCCGAGTTGACGAGCGATATCCGCACCGATTTTCCGACAGGCGATCCCGTGATCGATCCAGAACTGGCGGATTTTTTTGTCTGGA
>JBIPMC010000242.1:0-3642 GCA_044369345.1 Terrimicrobiaceae bacterium | reverse complement strand
ATCATAAGCGCTATTCCGACTTGCAGGAAAATCTAGGACGGGAGCTGCTTCTGGACCTCCGCGCTGAGGGTGCGGCCGTCGGCGCGGCCCGCAGACTTGGCGTTCACCAATTTCATCACGGCGCCCATGTCTTTTTTCGAGGTCGCGCCGGCTTCGGCGATGGCGGCTTTGACCAATGCCTCTAACTCGGCGGCGGAGAGTTGCTGGGGGAGGTAGGCGTTGAGGATCTCGATTTCGGCTTTCTCGCTGGCGGCCATTTCGGGGCGGCCGCCTTTTTCAAAGGCTTCGACGGAGTCTTGGCGTTTCTTGACCTCCTTGCGGACGATGGCGAGCGCTTCGGCGTCGTCGAGCGTGCTGCCGGCGCCGCCTTTTTCGATGGCGGCGTTCATGAGGGAGGTTTTGAGCATGCGGAGCACGCCGAGTTTGGCGGCCTCGCGGGCCATCATGGCGGCCTTGATGTCTTGGTCGATGCGGGCTTGGAAGGTCATGGGAAGTTTTAGGTTTTAAGTGGCTGGGGTTGTTTCGGGAGCCGGGGAATTGCGTAATGGTAAGGATTCCCTGAAGCCCCTTGTTCAAGCTCTGTGCTCTCTGTGTCCTCTGTGGTAAATTTTTCTGGATTCGGTTTTAATCGCGGCGGAGGAGTTTTTGTTTGGCGTAGGAATTGTCGATGATGTCGTGGATGCGCTGGGCGGGGACGACGCGGTTGCTCACATAGTCGAGGTTGCCATCCATGCCGATGATCGAGATGGAGAAACCTTGCGCGGTGTCAAACGCGGCGGCGGCGGTGGGGCCGTCGGGCACCGTGAGGAACGGGATGTTCGAGCGAATGACGCCCGGCTCGCGGGAGAAAGCCGCGATGCAAACGAGGCCGTCGGCGGCGAAGCGTTGGTAGATTTTTTGGAGTTGGCCAACTTGGGAGCGGAAGGCCCATTGGCTGGGGCTCTCGGCGATGAGAACGATGAGCGGGCGGCCGCGAAGTTCCTTTGCGGGTTTGGCTTTTCCGGCTGAATCGATCCATGAGAAATTCGGCGCAGGGCGAACGACTTCGGCGCGGAGGGTCGTGACGGCCAAAAGGGCGAGCAGGAGCGCGGCGAGGGGTTTCATATTTTCATCAACTCCGCTTCCTTGGTGGCGGTTTGCTTGTCGATTTCGGCGACGAATTTGTCAGTGAGCTTTTGGACTTCGGATTCGGTGTCGCGGAGTTCGTCCTCGGTTATTTTGCCGTCCTTTTGGATTTTTTTGGATGTGTCGATGGCGGTGCGGCGGCAGGCCCGGATGCGCACGCGGGTCTCTTCGGCAATCCCTTTCACGGTCTTCGCGAGGTCGCGGCGACGCTCCTCGGAGAGTTCGGGAATCGGGAGGCGGATGATCTTGCCATCGACGGCGGGATTGATGCCGAGGCGGGATTCGTTGATGCCGCGTTCGATGTCGCGCACGGTCGAGGCGTCGAAGGGCTGGATGACGAGCAGGCGCGGCTCCGGAGCGGTGATGAGCGCGAGTTGCTTGAGCTTCATCGAGGAGCCGTAGGCCTCAACATCGATGTTTTCGACAAGGGCCGGGGAGGCTTTGCCAGTGCGGATCGCGGCGAACTCATGGGTCATGAAGCCCACGGCTTTTTCCATGCTCTCCTCGGCTTCAAAAAGAATTTCTTCGATGCTCATTTGGCGGAATCGGGTTTGTCGGAAACAAGAGTGCCCACGGGCTCGCCAGCGATGGCAAGTCGAATGTTATCCGGCTTGTTCATGTCAAAAACGATGATGGGCATTTTGTTGTCCATGCAGAGACTGAACGCGGTGGAGTCCATCACTTGAAGCCGCCTCGAGAGTGCGTCGGTGTAGGTGATGTGATCGAAGCGTTTGGCGTTCGGATTTTTGTTCGGGTCGGAATCGTAGATGCCATCGACCTTCGTGGCCTTGAGGATGGCTTGGGCCCCGATCTCGGCGGCGCGCAGGGCGGCGGTGGTGTCGGTGGAAAAAAATGGGTTGCCCGTGCCGGCGACGAAAATGACGACACGGCCGAGCTCCAAGTGGCGTGTGGCGCGGCGCACGATGAACGGCTCGGCGAGGTTTTGCATTTCGATCGCCGTTTGCACGCGGACCTCGACGCCGAGTTCTTCGAGGGCCGACATGAGCGCGAGGCCGTTGATGACGGTCGCGAGCATTCCCATGTAGTCGGCGGTGGTGCGGTTCATGCCCTTATGGCTGGCGGTGAGGCCGCGCCAGATGTTGCCCCCGCCGATGACGAGGGCGAGTTCCACGCCAAGCTTGGTGGCATCGGCAATCTGGGCAGCGATTTTTTGAACGACTTCCGGGCTGATGCTCTCGTTGCTGCCTGGCTCGCGGAGCACCTCGCCGCTGAGTTTCAGAACAACTCGTTTGTAGCGAACTTGGGATGGTTGGGACATGCGCGGACCCGGATCAAACCGTATCACGCAGCGGGAGGAAAGGACAAATCCAGACGCGTGCCGGCCGCGAGCGGGTGTCCACGGAGAAATTCGGCGGCGGGGAGGCGCTTGCGGCCTTCGAGTTGGAGGGATTCCAGGATCAGGCTGCCCGAGCCGCAGGCGACTCGGAGGACGCCGGGTTCGGCAGGGAGGATTTCGCCAGCCGGGCCGGAGGCGGGGTCGGTTTTTGCGGCGTGGATTTTGAGGGTTTGGCCGTTGAGGCGCGTGTAGGCTCCGGGCCAGGGCGACATCGCCCGGATCCGCGTGGCAAGAGCCTCTGCGGGCTCACGCCAATCGAGGAGGCCATCGGTTTTTTTGAGTTTCGGCGCGTAGGTGGCGAAGGCGTTGTCTTGAGGAATGCGCGGGGCGTTTCCCGCTTCGAGCAGATCGAGGGCTTCGAGGAGGCAGGGCGCGGCGAGCGCGGCGAGACGGTCGTGAAGCTCGCCGGTGGTTTCGTCGGGGCCAATGGCGAGCTTTTGGGCGAGCAGAATGTCGCCGGTGTCGAGGCCCTCGTCCATAGACATCACCGTGATGCCGGTTTCGCGGTCCCCCGCGAGGATGGCGGCGTGGATGGGCGAGGCGCCGCGGTGGCGCGGGAGGAGCGAGGCGTGGAGATTAAGGCAGCCGAGGCGCGGAGTTTCGAGAACGCTCTTGGGGAGGATTTGGCCGTAGGCGGCGACGACCATGAGGTCCGGCGCGAGCACGCGGAGATCCTCCAACGCGGCGGGCGAGCGGAGTTTTTCGGGTTGTTGGACGGGGAGGTTTTGGTCGAGGGCGATTTGCTTGATCAGTGACATCCTTGGCTTCAAATCACGCCCTGCGGGCTTGTCGGGTTGCGTGATCACGCCGATGATGGTGTGTTTTTTCGAATCCCAAAGAGCCCTCAGCGCCGGAACGCCGATCTCGCCTGTGCCACAAAAAACAATTCGCATGGGTTAAGCAGGGGAAAATTTAACCACGGAGGACAAAGAGAACACTGAGGAGGATCGGAAGTTGGATCATAGGGCAGACGCTCCATGCATCGGCTTTTCTCTGTTTTTTTCTCCGTGAGCTCCGTGTTCTCGGTGTTTCATTTTTTTTAAAACATCCTCCTAGCGCTGGCTTGGCGGGCCATCGCCGAGCGGGTCATCATGAGTTCGCCGGCTGTGACCTCGCGCTGGCCGAGCGAGGACGCGCAGCCGGTGCAGAGGTAGTCGTAG
>JBIPMC010000243.1:0-3642 GCA_044369345.1 Terrimicrobiaceae bacterium | reverse complement strand
CAATTACCAACGGCTTCATGCGATGCCCGCTGTACGCGATGTTCGATTCGAGATTCGCTTGCCCGGCGGCGACAAGGTTGTGCTGCCTCAATCACCGATGACGATTCCCGCCGACGCGTTTTTTCATTGGCCTGTGAATATGGAACTGAACGGCGCGCGGCTCGTTTACGCCACCGCACAACCGATCCTAAAACACACCGCCCCAGACGGCGTATTAACCATTATTTTTTCGGAAACTCCCGGCATTCGAGCGGAGTTTGCGTTCGATCCTCTGACACTTCAAAATTCAACCGCCTTGGAATCGCATTTGGTGCTCAACGCCGAGTCCTGGCCCGCCCGGTCCCTGCACCTGACCACGGTGAGCGGCATGGTTGTGCGAATTGTAGTCCTCAGCGAGAAGGACTCCTTGTGGCTCAAGCGTAAATCGAAAAACGAAGCTCCAGAATTCGAGAAGCCTACGCGCGAGCAAGCCACTCCCATTGCCTTTGAAAAAGTTCGCGCTGCGGGTCCGCTCCGCGACTGGCGCTCGAAGAATCCCGATTTTCAACTCCCCGTGGCCCCCTTGGAAGTCGACTACCAGCAGGCTGCGGCCTGGACGATTCGCCTGCCTCACGGATTGGATATGAAATCAAACCCCATCCTCCGTATCCGCTACAACGGAGATTCCGCAAGGCTTCTTTTGAACGGTCGAGTGCTCAATGACGATTTCCACAATGGCACGGCATTTGAAATCGGCCTCAGGCGACATGCCCCCGAAATTCTTAATGGCGATCTCCATCTGGAAATCCTCCCTCTTCAAGAAGACATGCCCGTATTTTTTGAGCCCGGAACCCGCCCGGGATTTTGCCAGGAAGGAAAAGCGTTGGAACTCATTGCCGTCGAAATTGCCGAAATGTTCGAGCAAAGCGAGCGGTTCGTTTGGGTTGGAGATCACTAAGGCTAGGGTGATTGTTGGGTTGCGGGCTTGATGACTTGGACTTTCGGCCAGCCTTGGCCTTGGGTGAACTCGCGGGTGGAAAAGCACCAGATGACGAGTTTTTTGCCGGCGAGGTTGTCTTTCCGGCGTGAGAGGCTTCGGCGCGCGGCTGTGGATCCGGATCCCATCACGGCGACGACATCCATCGGGAAGCCGAGTTCGTGGCAAAGCTGGTCTGGCAAGCCGACTCCGGTGGAGTGCATTTCGCCGCCGGTGTGGAAGACGAGGTTGTGGCTGTCACCAAGCAAAACAAGCGGGCTTTTTCTGGAGTCCGAGACGCCAGTTGAGCCGGGCACGGCGGATTCGGTGATGATTCGTGCGGGGAGTTTTTCGGCGGGTGCACTAGGCTGGGCAAGGTCTCCCCGAATTTGAAGGGAGGAATTTTGTGTCTGGGTAGTCAGGCGGGGTTGAGCGTTGATCCAGGGTGATGAGGATACCGTGGAGGCGATTTTTTGCGATGCAAGCCTGATGCCCTCCGGGGACCAGTGGGTATCGGTGCGGCAATGGGTATCCAGACCATCGGCACGCGCTTTCAGGAAATCTTCGGTGAGATCCAGAACCCACACTCCGCGAGATTCGAGCACACTCACAAACTCTGCATCCTGTTCCGCCAGCCCGGCTGGAGTTGATGGCGGGGGGGGGAAACCTGGAAGGAGTTGATCGGGGTAGATTGCCGCTTTTGGCGGCACGGGAACAACGAGAAGGTCGATACCAGCCTCGTCAAGTTGGGCTTTAAAATCAAGAATGGCCGGGAGCGGGTCGGTGGTTTCGAGGGTTGTCGCGGAGGGGGCGTTCCAGAAGCGCGGCGCGGCGAGATGGCGCAATTCCTTGTCGAAAAAAATCCATCCATTCAGGCCGGGGATGGCAATGCCCGCGTGGGGTTTTTCCAAAATTCCGGCGAGGCCTTCGCGAAATTTTATTTTCCGATCCACTAAATCGGGCGGAACGGCTGGTTCCTTTGCTTGAACTGGGAAGTCGCAGGTCGCCGCAAGCAGGAGAAAGAGGGCAGAAAATTTGGAAGCTGCTCTGGAAAAAAACATCAACGCATCAAAGGAAATCAAGTAGTTGAACCAATCAAAACGGATCGGTGTTGTCTGCATAAAAAAATCCTGCGTTCATACGCGCCGCAAAAGCCCGCCGTAGCGGCCCACATGGTATTCAGCTCGCACATTTTTCTTTTCTATTTTCTGCCCGCCGCCTTGGGACTTTATTTCGCGCTCCATCGCTGCCCTCAACGATGGCGGAATGTCGTTCTGATTATTACGGGCTATGCCTTTTACGGATGGGCGGAGCCGATATTCATGCCATTGATGTTCGCTACCACGCTTATCGATTGGCTCGCGAGTCTTGTGATTGCGCGGAACGACTGGCGGGTCTGGTGGCATCGGGGTAAACCTGTTCCGCTGCTTGAGCATGGCGGAGGGAGAACTTCGCTCCAGCGCTTCGCGATCAGGGCCTCGATCGTGCTGAATATCTGCGTTCTTGGATTTTTTAAATACTTCAATTTCGGCGTGGACAGTTATAATGCGCTAACCCGATCTCTGGGCCTCGAAACATGGCAGTGGAATACTTTTTTCGAGGTGATCCTGCCACTGGGAATCAGCTTCTACACATTCCAAGCGATGAGCTACACGATCGATGTGTATCGCGGCGAGGCCCGCGCGATGGGGAACCTCGTCGATTTTTCATGCTTCGTTTCGATGTTCCCGCATCTCGTGGCTGGTCCGATTTTGAAGTTCTCCTTTCTGGCCGGACAACTCGAGCAACGGACCCACACGATGGAGAAATTCGCGCGCGGCGTGGCATTTTTCATTCTCGGTTTGGCAAAAAAAATCCTGCTGGCAAATCCCTGCGGGAAGGTGGCCGATTTGGCATTCCTGTGCGGCACGCCATCGACATTGGACGCGTGGTTCGGGGCAGTGGCGTATGCGTTCCAGATTTACTTCGATTTTAGTGCGTATTCCGACATGGCGATTGGGCTCGGATTGATGCTGGGTTTTGTTTTCGCCAAGAATTTCGACTCTCCCTACCGCGCCGTTTCGATCACGGATTTCTGGCGCCGCTGGCACATTTCGCTCTCCTGCTGGCTCCGGGACTATCTCTACATCCCCCTCGGCGGTAACAGGCGGGGCGACGCGCGGACCTACGCGAATCTGATGCTGGTGATGTTGATCGGCGGCTTGTGGCACGGGGCCTCGTGGACCTTTGTGCTGTGGGGTGCGATCCATGGCGGAATGCTCGCCCTCGAGCGCTTGTGCGGTGGGAAGGGCTTGTTCCATCGTTTTCCGGTTTTTATTCAGGTTGGAACGACATTCTTTGCAGTGGTGGTGGCTTGGGTTTTCTTCCGCGCAGCCGACCTTGATTCGGCCTTGGCCTACTGCAAATGCCTCTTCGGATTCGGCGCGGTATCTCCGGGAACTCCGATTTTACACGGTTTGGTGACAGGTCCGTATTATGTCGGAAGCTTCTTCATTGCGGCCCTCGTCGCTTGGTTCGCACCGCAGAGTTGGAACTGGACCCGGTCGATGGGGTGGGGGAAGTCCCTTGTGCTGGTCGCATTCTTCTGGCTTTCGATCGCGGTCATGACGAGTCAGGACTACAATCCTTTTATTTATTTTATTTTTTAAGCGATGCCGCCGAAAATCGACATGAGCCGCGAAGAGGCC
>JBIPMC010000241.1:0-3646 GCA_044369345.1 Terrimicrobiaceae bacterium | reverse complement strand
CCTCACCCCGGACCAAAAAATCGGATTCTTACGGGAAATGCTCCGCATCCGTCGCTTCGAGCAGGTGTCGTTGAAATACTACAATCAAGGCGTGATGGGTGGCTTCCTACACCTCTACATCGGCCAGGAAGCGGTGGCGGTGGGCACTGTTTCACTCATGGGCAAGAATGACCACATCATCACTGCCTATCGCGACCACGGCCACGCTCTCGCCGTGGGAATGTCGATGAACGAATGCATGGCCGAACTCCTTGGCAAGGCCACCGGCTGCTCGCGCGGCAAGGGCGGCTCGATGCACTTTTTTGCGCCCGATAAAAACTACTGGGGTGGTCACGGCATTGTCGGCGGCCAGACCCCGCTCGGCCTCGGCCTTGCCTATGGGTTGAAATACCAAGGCTTCAAAGGTTGCGCACTCTGCTTCATGGGTGACGGCGCGGTGAACCAAGGTGCCTACCACGAATCGCTCAACCTCGCCGCCCTCTGGAAACTTCCGGTCGTTTACATCATCGAAAACAACAAATACTCGATGGGCACAACGATTGACCGATCCTCGGCGATGAGAAATTGCCTCGCTGGCCGCGCTGATGGTTACGGCATCGTGTGGGATATCGCCAATGGCGAGGATCTCTACGAAGTGCGCGCGAAGGCCTCCAACGCCATGCGCCGCGCCCACGAGCAATCGCTTCCCACCGTTCTCGAGATCGATACCTACCGCTACTACGGCCATTCGGTCGCTGATGCGAACGCCAAGAAATACCGTTCCGCCGATGAGATCGAGCGTTACAAGACCTACCATGACCCGATCCGCCTCTGGAAAAAACGCCTCATCGACGAGGGCGTCACCACCGAGGCCGAGATGGATGCCATGGACGAGACAATCAAGCAGGAGGCGAACGCCTCGGCGGAGTTCGCCCTTCAAAGCGAAGCCCCCTCACCAGAATCGATCTTCGAGGATGTCTACTGGGAGGTGGATAACAAAACCGAAGCCGGCAACACTGGTCGCCACTTCTTCGGCGATTAGATTTCAAACGGCGCCCATCGGTTTTCACCACAGCGTCGCCACATTTTTTCCAATCCAAAGAGCACACCCATGCCACTTATCACCTACCGCAAAGCCCTCAACGACGCCCTCGCCGAGGAAATCATCCGCGATGAAAATGTCGTCATCATGGGCGAGGAAGTCGCCCGCTACAATGGAGCCTACAAAGTCACAGAAGGCCTCTGGGAGCGCTTCGGCGACAAACGCATCGTGGATACGCCGATCAGCGAGGCCGGGTTCATCGGCATGGGCATCGGTGCCTCGATGCTCGGCATCCGCCCCGTGATGGAGCTTATGTTCTGGAGCTTCGCCTATGTCGCGTGGGACCAAATCATCAACAACGCCGGCCAAGTCCGCTACATGAGCGGCGGCCTTATCAACTGCCCGATCGTCATTCGCGGCCCAGCGAACGGCGGCACGAATGTTGGCGCCACGCACTCGCACACGCCCGAGAATTTCATCGCGAACACCCCCGGCCTCAAGGTCGTCTGCCCCGCCACCGCCTACGATGCCAAGGGCCTCATGAAAACCGCCATCCGCGACAACGACCCCGTTTGCGTGATGGAAAACACTCTGCTCTACGGTGAAAGCTGGGAGGTTCCCGAGGAGGAATACACAATCCCGCTTGGCGTCGCAGACATCAAGCGCGAGGGCACTGATGTCTCCCTTATCGCCCACGGCCGCGCCGTCATCACCGCGCTGAAGGCCGCCGAAATCCTCGCCGCCGAGCACGGCATCAACGCCGAGGTTCTCGACCTCCGCTCGATTCGCCCGCTTGATGAGGAAGCGATCATCAACTCCGTTTGCAAAACCCACCGCGCTGTTTTGATCGATGAGAACAAGCCCTTCTGCGGAGTCTCCGCCCAGATTTCTTCCATGATCATGGAGCAATGCTTCGACGAGCTCGACGCCCCCGTTCAGCGCGTGTGCGCCCTCGACGCCCCGGCCATTTACTCCCCCGCGCTGGAGCCGATCCAGTTGCCCACCCCCCAGCGCATCATCGCCAAGACCCTGCAAATCCTCTAATCCCGATTTCTCATGACACAGATCACCATGCCCAAACTGAGCGACACCATGCTCGAGGGCACACTCGCCAAATGGCACAAGAAGCCCGGCCAAAAAATCTCCATCGGTGATCTCATTGCCGAAGTCGAAACCGACAAGGCCACGATGGAAATGGAAGCCTTCGACGATGGCATTCTCACCGATATCCTCATTCCCGAGGGCGGCGTGGTGAAAGTCGGCGATCCGATTGCCACACTCGACGGCGGCTCCACCGAGTCTGCAAAAACTCCCGCGCCAGCCGCTGCCAAAGCCGCTCCCACACCGGCCACACCGGCCACACCGGCCACACCGGCCACACCGGCCACACCGGCCACGCCCGCCGCTCCCGGCCCAAAATCCATCTCCACCGGTGCTCCGGCTACACCTCGCCCTGCTCCCCGCCCCTCGGCGAATGGAGTCCGAGTGAAAGCCTCTCCACTCGCCCGCAAAGTCGCCATTGAGCGTGGCATCGATCTTTCCCGTTTGCAGGGAACCGGCCCCGGCGGACGCATAGTCGTCGCTGACCTCGACTCCGCACCTACCGCATCTCGCGCAGGCGGCCAGGCCCCTGCCGCTGTAAAAATCGATGTCCCCTGCTCGGACGCCGACAAGCGCGTTGCCCTGAGTGGCATGCGCCGCACCATTGCGGAACGCCTTCTTGCCAGCAAAACCCAGATTCCCCATTTCTATCTTACGATGGAAGTGGACGCCGGCCCGCTCTCGAAGCTCCGCAAGGAAATCAACGCCGCCGCCGAGACCTCCGGCTCGCCCAAGATCACCGTGAATGACTTCGTGCTCCTCGCCACGGCCCGCGCGGCCGCGAAGCACCCGAAAGTCAACGCAGCCTTTGCCGGCGACTCGGTCGTCGAATATGCCGATGTGAATCTCTCAGTGGCCATCGCCGTCGAGGACGGCCTCATCACGCCGGTCGTTCGCAAAGCCGACAAGCTCTCACTCCGGGAAATCAGCGTGGCCGTGAAAGACCTCGCCGTCCGCGCCCGTAGCAAAAAAATCAAACCCGAGGAATACGCCGGCGGCACCATTACCGTCTCCAATCTCGGGGCCTATGGGGTCGATAGCTTCTACGCCATCGTCAACCCGCCCCAAGCCGCCATCCTCGCCGTCGGAGCCATCGTAAAAAAACCCGTCGTCGGCCCCAACGACCAAATCGTCGCCGGCCAACGCATGAGCATCGCCCTCAGCGGCGACCACCGTGTCGTCGACGGTGCCCTCGGAGCCGAATTCCTAGCCTCCATCCGGACCGCCCTGGAATCCCCCGCCACGCTCTTGTTTTAAGCGAAGGGTTCTGGTGAATCCCCAAGGTTGGGTCGGCTCGCCGAGCCGACCCAAGATTTAGGCGCAACCGCGTCGTCTCGAATCAAAAAATCCGCACACGAAGCCGTAAAGCCTCGGAGGGAGCTCTTCATATTTTCGGCCCGCCTTTTCGATTGTGATTAATCCCGAATCCGGCTTTTGAAGAAGATCGTTTAGTGCGGGAGGGCCGGTGCACAGTGGTGGTGTGAACAAAACCGACACCGCTCACGCCGCACCAAACGATACATT
>JBIPMC010000240.1:0-3663 GCA_044369345.1 Terrimicrobiaceae bacterium | reverse complement strand
CGAAGATCGATGGCAAGGACGATGTCGTGATTTGGAGCCCGCAGGTTCCGCAGCCGACCAATGTGCGGTTCGGATACATCCAGTTCCAAGACTCCGATCTCTACAATGCCGCCGACTTCCCGCTCGTGCCGTTCCGCACGGACAGCTTGGCATTTCCTGACAAGAAGGACCCTGCGCAGACCCCACCTCCACAAAGCTAAGCCCATTCCATCATGCCGCGACACCACCTCTTCCTGGCCTTGGCGATCGCCTGTCCCGCGATCGCCTCTGCCGCTCCCAAACCCAAGCCAGCCAAGCTGCCACCTCCCCCCAAACCGAACATCGTCCTCATACTCGCCGATGATCTCGGCTTCGGCGATGTGGGGTGCTATGGCGCAACCCTTCTCAAGACTCCGAACATCGACAAACTCGCCGCCGAGGGCGTGAAGTTCACGGATGCCCACGCACCGGCTGCCGTCTGTCAGCCGACCCGCTACGGCATTCTCGCCGGGCGCTACCATTGGCGCGCCCAGCGCACCGAGCCGGCCCTCTATTTCGCCGAAAACGAAATCCTCCTTCCACAGGTGCTCAAGGACAACGGCTACAACACCGCCGCTTTCGGCAAGTGGCACCTCGGCTGGGGGGCGGGTCAGCCCAATGACGATGCTTTTTGGAATGGAGAAATCACTCCCGGCCCATTGGACACCGGCTTCGACTATTACTTCGGCGTCCCCCATTCGCACTCGCAACCGCCATTTGTCTTCATCGAGAATACCCGAATCTACAAAGGGGATCCGGCCGATCCGCTGCGCCTGAAGAAGGAGCAGCCATCGCACTGGAAGCACACGATGAACTCCGGCGGCAGCGCGGGAGCCAAAGCCGCCCATGAAGCCTGCGATATGGACCGCCTCGACCTCACCCTCGCGGAACGCGCCTCGGACTTCATCGCCAAGCAGACGAAAGAGAAGCCGTTCTTCATTTATCTGCCGTTCTACGCGCCGCATGTTCCGATCCTTCCTGCGAAGGAATTTCAAGGCGCCAGCCAGGCCGAAGCCCTCGGAGACTTTGTCCAACAACTCGACCACGCCGTCGGCATGGTCATGGAGGCCCTGAAAAAACACGGCTTCGATGAAAACACCCTGGTGATCTTCACGAGCGACAATGGCGGCTGCCACATCGTCGAAACCATGGCGCTCGGCCACAACAGCAGCGGACCTTGGCTCGGGCTGAAAACCGACACCTGGGAGGGCGGTCACCGCGTTCCCTTCATCGCACGCTGGCCCGGAAAAATTCCCGCCGACACCACCTGCGACAAGCTTCTCTCGCTCACGGATCTCTTCCCGACCTTTGCGGCCGCCTCGGGGATTCTCCTTCCGAAAAACGCGGCGCCGGATGGATTGAACATGCTTCCGCTTCTGGAGCATCCCATCGACACGCCAGCCATCCGCACGGAGATGGTTTACTCGGGGCGGGGACGTGCCCTGCGCAGCGGCGATTGGGTTTACATGCCCTACAACGGATCTGGAGGGCTTTTCGGAACCTTCTATTTCGAAAAATTCGGCTACTCGAACTCCGACCACGATGCCAAGGGCCAGCTCCTCGACACCGCCCAGCCCGAGCAACTTTACAACCTCAAGGACGACCCGCGCCAAAGCACCAATGTCGCCAACAAATATCCCGAGGTTGCGCGCCAGATGGCGGCCCGCTTTGCGGAAATCTCCCGTCAGGCAAAATCCCGCTGATTCACTCATGACACCCATCCGCATTGGCGCGGCGCTACTTTGTGCCGCCATCCTTCCCATTCACGCCTCGGTGCAGATCGTTCCTGTCGGGGACCCGTCGCTCAAGGTTGAGACAAAAGGAGGGATTAAACTTGAGACCTTGGACACCGAGATGGGAACCCTCAAAGGCTCCCATGCGGTGCGCACGGTTTCCCACAAAGGCGATGAGCTCTCGTTCGCGGTTCCTTTCGATCCCAAATCGAAATCTCTGATTCTCGAGTTTCAGGAAATCCACAATCGCCGACCCACCGCTTACGGATACACGGTGTCCATCAACGGCCGGGAGGTTTACTTCCGCACCTACCAGGAACTCGGCGCGGGCCCGAATCACTTCTTTGTCGAAGTGCCCGAGGATTTGCTGCAAACCGGCTCACCACTCCAGATCACCCTCCGCCACGCGGGGGGCGGGGCTTTCAGCATCGCCAAGGTCTGGGCTTTGGAAGACTTTTTCGAAACCACAGCAAAAGCCGAGCAGGTTTTCAAACCGATGGGTCTCCTGCTGCCGCCCGGCGCCATCAAAATCGATGGCAAGCCGTCAAAACCCAAAACCGACGAGGAGTGGGTGGCGTTGTTCGAGGAGCAGAAAAAACGCTTCGCCGGCCTTCAGGATTATTCGCCGATTGGCACTCTGGCCTTCGGGGGATCCTACGGTGGGCAAGATCCCAAGGCGGGCAACAAATCCCTTCTCCAAGGATTTCGCCTCTCGGGTCTCACCGGAATGCCGGGCGAGATGATGCTCAACGGCCTCGGTTGGTTCTCCGGCCCCACCGGCCCCGATGGACTCGGCGGCTACTTCAGCGACATCCGCTACCAGAAAACCCAATACAACCCCGAAAAGAAGGCGTGGCAGGCCTCATTTCCGAACATTTGGGGCAACACGCCCGCCTACACCCTGCGCGATCCGAACATGAATGCATTCCTCGAAAAACGCTTCCAGCAAATGATGTCTGGAGCCCCCGAGGAACTTGCTCGACTGCGACTCGCTGGAACTCCCTCCCAGCCGATCCTCATTCGGGAATTCGCCCCCGCCAGCGGCGAGATCACCGACGAAATAGTAAAGACCGCGGCGAAGGATGGCGTGAAACTCGATCCCACCGACGGTATGAGCCGGGAGGAGCGCCTGTGGATGCATGGCGACACCCTTCGCACTTGGCAGGAATACGCCGATAGCCTCCGCAAAGCCATGGGGCGGGATATCGCCGTCGTCGATCGCGGCAAGCTGGCGCTCCCTGACGAGCAGAGCTTCGACAATTTCTACGCGCATCCGAATTTCATGACCGACGATCCCGCTGGCGACGAACGCTACGGCGGCGGCCAGCACGGCATGGTGGATGGACTTTGGAGCAGCGGCGAAATCGGCGCCACGAGTGGACACCAAGACATCGGAGCCAACACCAAGTTTCGCGATGTCGCGATGTATGACTACCTGCCAGCCAACGGCAAATTCGCAGCGATCAATCTGGAGCGCACGATGCTCAAAGAGAACTTTGAGGTGCTCCGCCTCTACTACGAGCGCGGTTCCCAGTTCCTCTGCCTCTTCAATGCCGACGATGGCGACGAGAAATTCGTTCGTAGCGTGGATGGCGTTGCCAACGATCCCGCCTCCCCGCCGTCCCACGCGCAGCCTGTGGTGACGATGGAGAAAATCGAGACGCCAAAATCCCAGGGCAAAACTCCCTTCCATCGCGAGGCTCTCTACCGTTTGAGCAGCGCGGGCGATGCTTTCCCGAGCGGCCTCACCCTCGATCTGGATGGCCGCGTCTCGCCCGGCGAGGCGAACAAAATTGAAGTCTTCTTCGGTGACTCACCAAACACCATGAAGCTCGTCGCCACGCTGACCGAAAATGAACTCCCCGATCCCGATCACTGGACGCCGCAAATGACCAGCCAGTATTCCATGGAG
>JBIPMC010000431.1:0-3667 GCA_044369345.1 Terrimicrobiaceae bacterium | reverse complement strand
GTCCGAGTGCGGCGCGAACAAGCCGCCGCAGACGCCGCCGCAGGACGTCGCCCGGTTCATCATCGTCCTGGTCGACGCGTTCTTCTCCGAATATTCCGACGGAAAAGTCGGCGACGATTTCCAGCGCCTGGCCGCGTCCATGTCGAACAAATTCACCGTGTCGCATATCTCGGGAATTCGCGCGCTCGTCGAAGATCGGTGTGCCGTCCTCGAGATTCCCAGACTCAACGATTTCACAAAGGAACGCATACGCGATATCATTCGGCAGATCCGGACCGCGGTGCGGAAAAATTACGGCGACGACGTCATTGCCGTCGACGTTCCTCTGCTGTACGTCGGCAAGTACCGCATTCTCGGCGCCCGAAAGAAGAATGTAGAGGGCATCGATGAAGGAATCAGGGAACGCAACGCCGAGAAAATCGTCGACGCCCTATCGAAGATCGACGTGCTCGTGGAGGACACGACGACGCGAGAGATCAAATTCGTCAACATCGGACTTCATCCCGAGGACGTGCAGGATTTTATGGCCCTCGAAAATTTTTATTCGACAAACAGGGAATTTTTCAAATCGATGTTCCAGGCTATCGAAAGCGAGATGAAGCGACTGAACATTCGATTTTGAGACATTTGCGTCATGTGCGGACCGTCCTCCACGACGAAATCAAAAAACGATGATAGACGATACTCGCGACAAATTCGGAGGCACGGTCCTCCACGCCATCGCGCGACTCCCGAGAAGCGCCGAAAAACTCGCCGCGGTACGGAGCATGCTCGCGCTCGGCGCCAGGGCGGACGCCCGCGACAACATCGGGCGCACGCCCCTCCACGTCGCCGTCTGGGTCGGGGATCCCGACGCGGCGGCGATTCTCGCGAGACCGTGCGACCTGATACGAACCGTCGACGACGAGGGCGTGACGCCCATGGACCTCGCGATCGAGCGCGAGGAGACCGACGTCATCGCCGCCCTCGTCGGCGTCTCCAGGGAACGCGCACTGACCGCGATGATGGCGGTCTACAGAAAATGCGGCGATTACCAGTGCTCGAAGATGGTCGCGAGCATGGCGTTTCCGGAAGCGGCCGTCGATATATAAAAAAAAGTCGAGCCCAAAAGTATCACTCATGCAGATTTTCGTCAAGACCCTGACCGGAAAGACCATCACCCTCGAAGTCGAGACCAGCGACACCATCGAAAACGTCAAGGCCAAGATTCAGGACAAGGAGGGCATCCCCCCCGACCAACAGCGTCTTATTTTCGCCGGCAAGCAATTGGAGGATGGACGCACGCTCGCCGATTACAACATTCAGAAGGAGAGCACGTTGCATCTCGTGCTTCGACTTCGCGGAGGATTTTTTCTTTCTAAAAATATATCATGAATACGTTTTTTGATTGGAAGGAGACCGAAGCAATCACCAACGAGTATCATGAATTCGAGGACTGCGTTCTCACCAGGGGATTTGGCTCGTTTCGAAAGGGACGGAAAATTCCAAAGATCGTTCTCAATTTTGAGGACGGAGAATTTTCATTTTTTAATAAAAACGACGATGAAATTGCGATGGGAAAACTTGAAGTCAGGGCAGGAAAGCACGTTCTCGAGTTCACGTCGCCGTTTCCGTCGGAGGAAATCAATGTTTTGATATACGCGTACAAAAACGCGACGGTTCACGCGCCCATCGGATCCATCAAGGGGGGGACCACGTTCCCGTATATCGTCGTCGACTACGCCAACGGCGAAGTCGACTTCGAACGCGCCGACGGAAAGATCAGGCGCATGCCGCTCTCGATCCGGCCAAAACTCGCGTGAAAAAAATCACCGGTATATATCATGAAGAGAATCGTCATTCCAGCGATTCTTTTCCTGATATGTATTCTCCTCGTCGTGATATTCATGAGACGAAGGGAACCATACGCGAACGCGTACCACGCGGCGTGCGAGGGTCGTCCCCCGAGGACGCCCGCCGAAGAGGATCTCCGCGAGCAGACGATTCGATTTTTAAAGAATTTTTTTAATCATCTCCGCAAAAATCACGCGACGGACGCGAGGGCGCAGCGCGCGCTCGGCGCCTGGAACGAGACCGGGGTATTCTTCACCGACGATCCTGAAATTACCGTGGCGTTTTCGCAACGGACGCGGTGTCTCGTGATCAACCCCGCGACGCCCGAGGTCGCGAGTTTCCAAAGGTTTGTGCCGTTGGTCCTCCAGCACCTCGCGCACTCGACGTGCTGTCTGCACGACGACCGGTGGCTCGACGCCCATCTCTTTCTCCTGCGCGTGGCCACCGAGGAACTCGATCTCCCCGCAGCGATCACGTGCGCCGAATGCACCAAGTACGGCGTCTGTTCCAAGGCCGTGTGCCCAAAGTGCACGTGGGCGACGGGGTCGTGCCCGCCGCCGCACCGCATTCACAAACTGTGCAAATCCGGGTGCGATAAAATCTAGGCATTCTTTATAATGCTGTTCATCATCCTCGCGATCGTCGTTCTCTTGGCACTCGGTGTCGGCGCGTACTTTATGTTTTTCTCCGGAAAATCACAGGCCCCTTCTGATGAAAGAAATGTAAGCGACGAAGGAACCAGCGGTGACGAAGGAACCAGCGGTGACGAAGGAACCAGCGGTGACGAAGGAACCAGCGGTGACGATGAATATACGGCGCTCTCTCTCGGAGAATAAAAATATGTATGATGATTATAAAATGGATCCGAAGATCGTCATTTTAATCGTCGTGTTGATCATCGCAGTGGCGGCCGTCGGGTCTTATTTTTTGTTTTTCTCAGGAAAGAAGACTCCCGCACCCAAGGGCGTCACGACGCCGTCGACCGCGACCCCTTCTTCGAGCGATGAAAAAGACGAAGAAGAATCCCAGAGTCCGGATGAAGAAGAATACGTTCCCGTAGATCTCGGAGAATTTTCACCGACCTTCGAAGGAAGTGGAGAACTCCCTCCTCCCGGCGTCAAGCCTCCTCCTCCCGGTGTTAAACCGCCCCCGTCGTCATCGGACATCAGGGCATCCATATCGTGTGGAGGAAAGGTCGTCGTGATCACGGTGACATCCAATCCCAAGAACGCGTCCATGAGTTTGTATTCGCCCCAAAAGAAGACCGATGGGGGTCTCATCCGCGGAAATATCGTTCGGGGCAAAGTGGAGGTCGGTCCGCTCGCGTGGATCGATCCCAAAAAACCAACGCAATTCTTCCTCGCGATCAATTCCGCGAGTTACAAAGCGGGCAAATACGTCGCGCGATGCACGAAACCGGGGAGCGGAACGCCTCCTCCGCCCGCGTCGCCCACAAAGCCCGACGTGGTCATCAAGTGCGTCGGCACCGCGGTCCCGAAGACCGTGACGGTCATCGTGCGAAAGAACCCCAAGAACATTCCCATGAAACTGTTCTCTCCCCAAAAACCCGGGAACGACGGCTTGATCAAATACAACATCGTCAAGGGAAAGGTCACCGTCGGTCCCCTGACGTGGATGGACCCCACCAAAAAGACCGTCTTCGTCGTCGCGGCCAGCAACGCCGATTACAAGGCCAAGAAATATATCGCGACCTGCTCGACAATCCCCAAAAAACCGACAAAGCCCGACGTGGTCATCAAATGCGCGCCCAAGAAGGCGACGGTCATCGTGCGAAAGAACCCCAAGAACATTCCCATGCGACTATACTCACCCC
>JBIPMC010000239.1:0-3670 GCA_044369345.1 Terrimicrobiaceae bacterium | reverse complement strand
CGGTCGCCAAGCCCCGCAATTCATCATCCGGGTTTTGGACGGCTACACGGACGGCTATGCCAAACACGCGGAGGACGCCCCCAAGGAGGAATTGAGCAAAGACATGCAAGGCTACCTAATCGGTGCCGGCGCAAGCCCCGACCAATTAACGGCCACGCCCGCCGCCACGCCCGCCGCCACGCCCGCCGCCACGCCCGCCGCCACGCCCGCCGCCACGCCCGCCGCCACGCCCGCCGCCACGCCCGCCGCCACCCCCGCTCCAACACCTGCAAGCACCGCGCCGGCTTTGATCATGCAGCCGAAGGCCGCGCAAATCACGAACCCCGGCAAGTATGTCTTTGCCGATGTCGGCCCGGCCCTCGAGATGTCCTTCGACAACACATTCAAAGAAGAGCCAACTCAACCCGGCGCTGCACCCACTACGAAGCCAACGCCGGTCGAGCATTTCCAAGGCGAGCACTTCCCGAGTTTCGCCTTCAACGGAAATTCCCAAAACGCGCGCGGCCTGGCCCTCACGGTTACCGGCGACGGCAGCGGGGCGTTCCTGATCGTCCAAGTCGGTTCTGGCGGCAAAGACTATGTCGTGCCGATCGACTTCACGGGCCGGAAGGACATTTTCATTCCGCTCGGCGAGGTCGCCCGCACCACCGGTCGCTGGGGCATTCGCTACCACGCCCGCGGCGCAGGCTACGGCCAGTTCGGTGCGGTCTCGATTGGCTTCGCCAGGATTCCTGCGAATACCAGAGCAAAAGTCCTCGTGGAAAACCTCCGCCTCGTCGGAAATACTCCCTCCTCGATCAATAACCCGGTGATCCATACCGGTGCGGGCACGCTCAGCATCAAGGGCGAAGTCAAAACCGATCAATACCTGTGGTATCAAGGCGCCGACTCCGTCGGAGTCTATGATCTCGATTGGCACCTCGTCCAAACCCTACCCGTCGAGCGGAAGGATTTTGAGATCGCCCCTGGCTTCAACGAATTCTGGATCGAAGGCGAAGCCTCCAAACCCGCTCCGTGGTTCGATGTGCAATTCATTGCGAAGGGGGAAACCACGAAGATCGCGAACGAGAGCCCAGCTCCGGCCAAGTAGCCAATATTTACCCCTCGGAGCACACGAAAAGCGCGGAGGGAGGATTTCCCTCCGCGGTACTCCTTGTTTTTATCTGTTACTTCGTTGAGCCATCCAAAGCTACGAACTCGTAGCCGAGAGATTTGATGCCGTTCACGGTTTGCGACAGGTATTCGGGGTTGAGGTAATTATGGAAGTAAAACCCTGCCCAACCGTCGCGCACGACCTTGAGAGCTTTTGCCCGCCTCACCAGATTCTCAGGCAAAGTCGGAATGCCCTCCGGATTGTCGTCACCTGCCGGATCGAGGTAGCCGATGGATTCCGGGATGCGCTTTAAGCCGTAGGTATCTCGATAAACAAATGGCGAGTTTAGCTCGTCAGGCTGCATTTTTCCCTGGGCATCGGTCACAAAGAAAATTGCGCGGTCGCAGGCGAAGGGGTAGAGACCCGCGAAGGCCTTGTAGTCATTGACTGAAGCGATGTAGTGCGGCGTCAACCAACCGATCGGGTTCAGGCCGGCGGTCTTCAGGATATTCTGTCCGCGCACGACCCGGTTGCTAGCCCAAGTCGTGGAATCATTCGGCACTGGGCCGACATAATTGATCGCTCCGTTGGCATTCAGCGTGATGCGGTAGAACTCATAATCGTCGCCGCTTACGCCTGTGTAGGGATTAAGCGTATTGTCGTATTGGTGCGTCGTGCCGTGCTGGAGAATCTGCCCACCAGCCTGCACGAGGAGCTTCAACTCTTGGGCCAACTCGGAAGCTCCCGTCACCCGCAAGGTCTCCGGCACCCCACCGTTGTAGTAGCCCATCCAATCCCGATACTCCGGAATCACACTAATGAGAAAAGGCACCTGCAGCCCCAGCAAAGTCTCGCGCAAGGCCCGCAAATCGGACACTTCCGAGCCTCTCGAAATGTCCTCGAGGCGGAAGTAGGCGCGGTGCGACTCCTCGTGAGCAATCCCCAACATATCATGCAGCAGATCGGCAAAAGCCAGCGCGCGGTTTTCAAAGGTCGTGGACATCATCGGATTATCCGCCACGAACCAAAAGTTCCCACTCTGCACGATGTAGGGCCAAGCCGCACCCGCTGCATCGAGACAAGTGGCGTGAATTTTCACCTTTGATAAATCCAGCACCTCCACGCGGTTCAAACCCGGATCCCAGTATTCCTTCTGCAGCTCCGTGGCCTTATAGACAACCACCGGGTGCTTATCGTTCGAGTAACTTATCAACTGAAATCCATACCGCTGTGTGAATTGAGGATCCGCAAAATAGGTCTGCATATTCCACGCATAGCGCCAGAGATTCACCCCCATCCACACAAAAGGTCGCGTGTTCGCATTCAGATCGATCTTGATGCGGGCGGGAAGCGCCGTCTCGCTCCATGTCGATCCAATGTAAAAACTCGCATCGTACAGCGCGATATCGCCAGCGGCATACTGGCCGATTGGCTTCCGCGTTACCTTGGCATCAAAGTGCGCCAGAAGGTTCTGCAACTTTAGCGAATACATCCGCCCCAACCAGCCGAATTCGCCAGCGTTATCGTAGAGCACCAGGATATTTGGAGCCGAGGGCAGCGTCTGGCTCTGCGCTGCCACCGGGCAAAAGACAATCGCCGCTAAAATTGCGACTGCCATGAGCCAACCGATGTGTCCAGCCTTGAGCCGGACTATCGCTCTTCGGAAGATTATATTTTTCATAATTTGGATTTGTTTGATTCCAACTTATGCCCCGCGCCCCCCCCAGCCATGAGGCCTAGTCCCCCCTCGTCCGGCCCGAAAATAGACTGCATATTTCGCAACTCTCCAATTCGGGGCTTCCCATGCTTCTGAAAATCGAAACATATTGTTCTGATTTTCGTTATTCTCAATGCACGGTGCCTTTGTCATTGTGCCGTCCTTATTCGCGTCACGAACTCGCAAAGGAGATTAAAATTATGAAAACAACCACGCTCGCCCTAACCCTCTTTGGCTCCCTCGCCCTGCAAACGCCCGCCGTTTTTGCCGAGGAAAAACCGGCAGCCCCCTCGCCCGCCGCGACTCCTGCCGCCACGCCGAATCCCGATCCCTACGCGAATGAAACCAAGGAACAACGCGATGCCCGCATGGCTTGGTGGCGCGATGCCCGTTTCGGATTGTTCATCCACTGGGGCGTCTATGCCGTTCCCGGCGGCATCCACAAAGGCAGGCCTGTGGACGGCTACGGTGAGTGGATCATGGAAAAGGGTAAAATCCCGGTTGAGGAATACAAAGCCTACGCCGCCGAGTTCAACCCCACCCAATATGACCCCGAGGCTTGGGTTGCCCTCGCCAAAAAAGCGGGCATGAAATACATCGTCATCACCGCGAAGCACCACGATGGCTTCGCCCTCTGGCCCTCGGCTGTGAACGATTGGAACATCGGCTCCACGCCCTACAAGAAGGATCTCCTCAAGCCCCTCGCCGAAGCATGCAAGAAGCATGGCATCAAACTCGGCTTCTACTACTCGCAGGCCATGGATTGGATCAATGGCGGCGCCTGCTCGCAAGACCCCAACAACAAGCGCACGATGGATGAATATGTGGACCAGATCGCTGTTCCGCAGGTCACCGAGCTT
>JBIPMC010000435.1:0-3678 GCA_044369345.1 Terrimicrobiaceae bacterium | reverse complement strand
GTAGATCATGTACGTATCCGTAGATTCTCGTACATCATGTACCAGTATCATATGCTGAACCAACACAACAACCAACTCGAGCTGCGGCCACTCATCGGCTTTTTGTTCTCTCTTCGTGGATATATCAGCGGCGCCATCAAATCATGGCGCCGCCGCTCCCCAACGCCATGCTCAGGCCGTGAGCCATCGGACTTGCGTTCGCTGTCGTCGGTTCCCTCTTTGGAGGGGCGAAATGAGAGGGGTCGAAAAATAGAGCGAAGAGGGAGGATGCCTGGGCCTTAGGGTGGCCGCCATTTTGCAAAATTACACACAACAATCAATTGTAAGTCGGCTTAGACGATGGGGGGGAGTCGGGGAGGACGCGCGGCAGGGGCGGAACGTGTGGGGGGACGCCGTATCGTCGGTTCGGTCGTCGAATTAATTCGACAAAAATTATGAGAGAGGAGGATGGGGCCATGGCCGTAGGTTGCCGCCACTCGATGAAGGGACATAACAACCAACCGAACGTCGGCGTCCTCAATGGAGATGACATCGGTGATGGCGCGCGACCGCGGTGGAACGTGTTTGGGGGGCGTTTTAACTTCGTTTGGGGCGACAAACTGAGCAGCAAAAATAAACAAAAATAAAAATTCGTCGCGGCATTAAACGGCTGCAAAACGTCGTAAACAACGCAACAATCAACAAAAAACGAGCGGCATCGACGGACGAGAGATGGGATGGGATGAGTGAACGATGGGGGGCGCAAGGGGAGCACGATTCGATTGTTTTGGGGGTAATCGAGTTGGGCGGGGGGAGGAAACCTAGGTAAAATCGATCAATTTATTAAATTATTTTTTTTCTTGGCCAATTTCCAAAATGAAATAAAATCCTTCGACCAATCCATCGATCACCCCATCGCGGAAGTGCTGCCGGGAGGGTTTTGCCTAAATCGCAAAATCCGTGCCGCTGGACCTGGCAAACGGCTCCGCCATGGTTGTGTTGTATTATTTTAATAAGGTGTAAGATAATAAAGGTAGGTAGGTACTTAATTACTATACTTAATGCACTCTATCGTAAATAGGTAGCTAGGTATTTTAATTGGGTAAAAAATAAAGTAGTATTGTAAGGTAGGTACACACTAATTACTATCGATTGTTTTGGGGGCAATCGAGTTGGGTGGGGGGGGGAACTTGGTAAAATCCATCAATTAATTAAATTATTCTTTTTCTCCGCCGATTTACAAAATGAAATAATAGTGGGTTTATTATTAAAGTATATTGTGCATTGGAGTTGAGGGAATACGAGTGAACAACCAACGACATCTCTCCTTGAGCAAGTTAAACAGGGGGGATGAGAGAGATGTTTTTAAGATTTCATGTTTAACAAATAAACATGACTCTTCACATAGGAATTCGTAGATTTGTTAAACATGAAAAAGTCATGTCTAATTCTTAAACCTATTAGCTGTTAAAACACTTAACGAAAAGCTTCAAATCCCTACCTACCAAGGTCGATTTCCATCAACAACACGAGTCTTGCGAAAAGCACACACTGTCGTATTCCCTCATCTCCATTACGCTTGCGGAGTTACTGTACAATTAGTGTAATTAAATATTATTTTCTGCGTATTCACTATTAATTGTAAGTTATCTATTCCTATTATTATTATTAATTACTACATAATGTACTTAGATTAACAGTTAGTGTAATAAATTTTTCAAACCTAAGAACTGTTATTTTTTAGATTAATGGGGTAAGGGAATTAACTGTTAATATAGACAGTAATAGCTAACCTTAAATTAACAGTTAATACGTATATAAACAATTACACTAACTGTTAAATTTATTGCATTATGATGTAGTGATTAATAATAATAATAATACGAATACTTTACCTAAATTAACAGTTAACAGTTATTGTAATAAAATTTTCAAATGTAACAACTGTTATTTTTAGATTAACAGGGTTATAGAATTAACTGTTAATATACACAGTAATAGCTAACCTTAAATTAACAGTTAATACATGTAAAAACAATTACACTAACTGTTAAATTTAGTACATTGTGTAGTGATTATTAATAATAGGTAATACGAATACTTTACCTAATTTAACAGTTAATACGTAGAAAATAATATTCAATTACACCATCAAATCATAGCGCGAAAGGATTTCAGAAGTGGCACGTGGACAAAGTGGATGGTGCAACAACAACGATAGTCGTCAATTTGGGTATAGCAACATAACTTATTAGTTATGAGCCAACAACAATAACTATATCCAGATTTATTATTAATGGGGAACGGCTCCACCATGGTTGTGTTCTATTTTAATTGGGTTATAATAAAGGTATGTACTTAATAACTATTGGATGCTATCGGAAGAAGTATGTATAATACATATTTTAATTGGGTAAAAATAGGACTACTATTGTTAGATAAAACTGATAGAATTAAAAGGAAACGTTTGCGATTTGGCTGTTATTCGCAGTTATTCCCAGCTATTCGCAGTTATTCGCAGTTATTTGCAATTACTGGCAGGTACTGGCAGGTACTGGAAGTTAATGACAGTTATAGGCAGTTATTGGCAGTTATCGGCAGTTATTGCCAGTTATCAGCACTTATCGGCAGTTATTGTCAATTATCGTTAGTTATAGTCAGTTATTTGCAGTTATTGCCAGTTATTGGCAGTTATCGGCAGGTACTGGCAGGTACTGGCAGTTATTGACAGTTATTAGCAGTTATTGGCAGTTATCGGCAGTTATTGCCAGTTATCAGCAATTATCGGCAGTTATTGTCATGTATCCCCAGTTATAGTCAGTTATTCACAGTTACTCACAGTTATTCGCAGTTATTTGCAGTTATTTGCAATTATTCACAGTTATTCGCAGTTACAAAAATTGCTGAAGCGTTACTCAACTTTGACCCCATACATATGTGGGAATCTGTACGACTGAAATAAAATAAGAAACCGTTGAAAAAAGGAAGAACATCGTAAAAAACGCAACAATCAACAAAAAAGAGCGGCATCGATGGACGAGATATGGTTTGGAACGACAACGCGATGGAGGGTGCAGGCAGAGCGCGGTTCGATCGTTTTGGAGGAAATCGAGTTGGGTGGGAAGGGGAAACTTAGGTAAAATGGATCAATGTATTAAACTATACTATTTCTTAGCCAATGTACAAAATAAAATAAAATCTTTTGACACATTCATCGATCATCCCGTCGCGGAAGTGCTACCGAGAGAGTGTTTTGTATAAATCAAAATATCCGTGCCGCTGGACCCGCCGAGCGGCTTCACCATGGTTGTGTTCTATTTTAATTGGGTAAGATGAAAAAAAGGGAATAGGTAGGTAGGTAGTATTGTAAAGTAAGTACTTATTTACTAATACATTCTATCTTAACTATGTAATAGAGTACTACTACCTACGGCTTGCGGAGGATTTGATGTATCCATCAAATCCGACTTCCTTGCGGAGCGGTACATATTTATCTTATGTGACTGCGTACGTACGAACTTACGAAACAAAAGAACGATAGTAAGCTTTGACTGTCTGCCTGTCCATGAATTGAAGAAGCAAAGGTCTGTCTGTCCTTGGGATGAAAAGCCGCAGGCCCTATCGGCTTGTTTAATGCTAAAAATGAAGTGGAGAGTTTGATCTTGCTAGATCTTGCTCTGGCAGGACTGGAAAGTCATG
>JBIPMC010000237.1:0-3678 GCA_044369345.1 Terrimicrobiaceae bacterium | reverse complement strand
TGATCCTCGGGCTTCTGCTCTTGGTTTTGCTGTTGCTCCTTCTGCTGTTGGGGTTCGTTCTTTTGGTCGTCCTTGTTTTCCTGATCCTTTTGTTGCTGCTGATGGTTTTTTTCCTGCTTTTGTTCCTTTTTCTGCTCGTTCTGCTGTTGCTGTTTCTCGAGGTCTTCGATGAGTTTTTTGACCAAATCCCGGTTCTCTTTTGCGATATTGTTATCAGGATTGAGCTGCAGGGCTTCGTCGTATTGCTCGATGGCACTATTCCAATTGGTTTTCTTCGCGTCAGGTTCGGCAGCAGCTTCGCCTTTGCGCACAAGCGTATTTGCGAGGTTGTAGGCGGCAGCTTCGCGGAGCTTGGTGTTTGAGGAAAGAAGGGCCTCGGTGAAATAGGCGGCGGCTTTTTCGTGGTCGCCGGTCTTGTAGGCGGCGGCTCCGGCGTTGAATTGCAACTCGCGCGAACCGGGCTGGCCTTGGAGTTTGTTTTCAAAAACCGCGCCGGCTTTGTCGAATTGGCCGTTCTTAAATTCCTCCACGCCCGTCTGCGCTTGGGCATTTGGCAAGAAGGAGATCAGCACGGCCGAGGTTTTGGCCAGACAGCGGCGGCGGTCGCCGGGCAGCAACGAGAGTGCCAGAAGGATCGAGGCCACGGCGAGCGGCCACTGGTAGCGCTCGATGGGTTGGCGGGCGCTGAAAACCCCGCTTTCGGAAAGCTCCATTGGAACAATCCCTTTCTCAAAAATATCCCGGGCCGCCTCGGGGCTTATCGGAATGAATAACCCTCCGGTGGCGGCGGCGATTTCGCGCAGGCGGGATTCATCGAGTTTGGAAGTCACGGGTTTGCCCTCTTTGTCGCGGACAAAATCCGGGCGGCCGTCCTCTAGTCGGATCGGAATCAATGAGCCTTCTGGCGAACCGATGCCGACTGTGAAAATGCGGATTCCTTCCCCTGCCGCGCGTTTCGCGGCCGCGATGCCGTCAGCATCGAGTTCCTCGCCATCGGTGAGCACCACGAGCGCGCGGGTATTCCCCTCGGCCTTGCCGAAAGCCTCGAGCGCGGCGTTGATCGCTGCGGCAAGATTTGTGCCGCCAGCGGGTATCAAACTGGTATCCAATTCCTCCAGAGAATTCGACACCGCAGAATAATCCAGAGTGAGCGGGGCTTGCAGGAACGCCGAGCCTGCGAAGGCGATGAGCCCGATGCGATCACCCTGCATGAGGCGCACGAGGTCTTGGGTGAAAAGTTTGGCGCGGGCCAGGCGGGTGGGGGAGACATCAGTGGCCATCATGCTGCGCGAGGTGTCGATTGCGACAATGACATCGCGTCCCTTTTGCCTGGTTTCCTTCTCGATGAATCCGTAGCGGGGTTGGGCCAAGGCGAATGCGGCGAAGGCTAGAGCCACCAGCACCAGGGCCGCCCGAACTGCGCGGCGCAACGGACTGACCGATCCCACCAATTGCTCGCGCAGGCGCGGGGCGACGATTTTGGAAACGAGTTCCCGCCCGCGCCTGTGCGACCACAGGAACAGGAGAGCCAAGGGCGGGATGGCCGCAAGCAACCAAAACCAGACGGGTGCGCCGAATGTCAGGGAAGTCGTCTCCATACAGTTTGCGAAAGCAGGATTTCCAGAAGCAGGCAGGCGATCCCAGGGATCAGGAAATAATGAAAGAGGTCACGGTATTGTGCGGTGCGCTCCACCTCGATCTTGGTTTTCTCCATTTTGTCGATTTCAGAAAAAATCTTGCGGAGCGAGTTGGTATCGGTCGCTCTGAAATATTGACCGTTCGTGATCGTGGCGATTCCTTCGAGTGTCTTTTCATCGAATTTCACCAGGACATTTCGATAGACGGTCCTGCCGAAGGCGTTTTGAAGCGGAAATGGTGCCTCACCCTCGGTGCCTGCACCGATCGTGTAGATGCGGATACCGAGAGCCTTGGCGGCCTCGGCGGCGGTGAGGGGTTGCACCTTGCCGGCGTTGTTGTCGCCGTCTGTCAAAAGCACGATGAGTTTGGTTTTGGCCTCCTTGTCCTTGAGGCGGTTGGCGGCGGCGGCGATGGCAGAGCCGATGGCAGTGCCATCCTCGACGAGCCCGATGCGCAGGCGCTCGAGGTTTCGGATGAGCCAGTCGTGGTCGAGTGTGAGCGGGCTCACGAGGTAGGGACGGCCAGCGAAAGCTACGATGCCGATGCGGTCGTTCGGGCGCTCGCGGATGAATTGCTCGGTCACGATCTTGACCGCATCGATACGGTTCGCGCGGCTGTTTCCGATGGTGAAATCCTCGGCGAGCATCGAGCGCGAGACATCGAGCACGAGCATGATGTCGACGCCGGTGGCTTGGACGCGGGTCGTGACGCGGCCGAGTTGCGGGCGGGCGAGGGCGATAATGAAAAGAGCGAGGGCGAGGTAGCTGAGGCCTGCAAGTAAAGCTCCGGCGCGGTTGCGCTGGCGACTCCCGATTTCCGCCAGCATCGAGGTGGTGGAAAATGTCACCGCTGCCGTGCCGCCGAATTTTCCCTTCAGCCAAGCCAGCACGGGGATGCCGAGCAGGAGCAGGAGCAACCACGGGTGGGTGAAGGAAAATTCGGAGAGCCAGTTTTTCATTTGGCGGACTCCCGAGATTGGGCCTCGCCGCGAACGAGACGGGCGGAGATATCGAGCAGGTCGAGGAGTTCGGTTTCGGGGGCGCCGGAGCGCGCGTATTTCAGCAAGTCGGTCTTGGAGAGGAAGACTTCGAGGCCGTCTTTTTCATTCTCTGTGAAAAATGAACTCTCGCGGAGCATATCGAGGAATTCGATCGATGTCTGCGTGGTGGCTTCGAGTCCGAATTCCGCCTGAATGTAAAAGCGGATGGCATTCGAAACGGTGACGCCGAATTGGTAGGGATCGGCCTCCGAAACACCGGCGCGGAGTTTTTCCAAAGCCTCGAGCGCTTTTTGCCGGTTGGTGAGTGTCGGAGGCTTGCGGGCGAGATGTTTTTTTACCAACTGGAAAAGGAGAAGCAGAATCGCGGCGAGCACGACCGCGCCGGTAACCGTGATCCACAACGGATACGGCCAATACCAAACCGGACCGACAATGTCGTGGAGCGGGGCGGGGGTGGGAGTCGGAGTGGGGCCTTGGTTGAAAGGGTTCATGCGGCCTGGCGGCGCTCACGCAGCTCGAAAAAGTTTCTCAGCGGAATCAGGTAGTCCTCGGTGGTGGAAAGGCGAACGATGTCCACGCGGCGCGAGCGAAGGAGGTATTCGAGGTCGTCGAGTCGATCGCCGTTGATTTGCTGGAGCGCGCGGCGCACGGCCATGCTGCCGGTGTTCACATCAATTTGCGCGCAGGTCTCGGCATCCTCGAGCGTGATGATTCCGACATTCGGCAATTCGCTTTCGCCCTTGTCGATCACCGGCATCGCGACGAGGTCGTGGCGTTTGCTGGTAACCGTGAGCGCCTTGGTGAAATCCGGTGCGAGGAAATCGGAAATCATGAAAACCACCGAGCGCCTGGAGACCACGAGGTTGAGATAATCCAGCGCGCCGGCGAGGTCGGTGCCACGGCCTTCGGGCTCGAAATACAGCATTTCGCGGATGAGTCGAAGCGTGTGCAGGCGGCCTTTTTTCGGCGGGATGAAAAGCTCGATGCGGTCGGTGAAAAGAATCAGGCCGACCTTGTCGTTGTTGTTGATCGCGCTGAAG
>JBIPMC010000236.1:0-3685 GCA_044369345.1 Terrimicrobiaceae bacterium | reverse complement strand
TGAAACTCTAAGCGGCCCCACCACCGACACCGATGGGGATGGCATGCCCGACGGTTGGGAGATCCAATACGGGCTTAATCCTTCCAGCGCATCGGATGCAGGGCTTGACTTGGATGGCGACGGCTTGCCCAACCTTCAAGAATACCAGTCGGGAGCGAATCCCACTAACCCGGACACCGATGGCGATGGTGCGCTGGATGGAGATGAAAAGGATGGCAACACGAATCCAAAAGATCCGGAAAGCGCGCCGCAGGAAGGATGGATCGTTTTGACAGGAGACCAAGCGAAGGAGGAAAGAAAAGCAATCAAGCGCACCGTAACGATCCCCAAGGGTCAAACCCGATTGGTCATGGTGGTTCTGCATAGCGAGGAGTATCCGGAATACACGGAATACGATTCCGAGTTTGACGATGTTCTGGAATGGAAAATCACGCCCACAGCCGGGACCGCAATCGCCGGGCAGACCAACGTGAATGATAAACACGCAGATTGGCAACTCGCAGACGCCGAAGGAACCACGATCAAAAACTTCTATCCCGTCCACATCGAGAAAGTGAGCAGCCTCACAGCTCCCCCTGAAACGGATCTTACCGTAACCCTCGAGCTAGCCGCCACGAATATCAGTGACGGAGCACTACCCAGCACGGTCATGGTTGGCCTCCTGCCCGTGGAGGTAGCGCCGGAAGTGCTCGCAGTGAACTCGGATTTTGACGAGGGCCGCATCGATCCGGCGACGGGTTACGCGATTGCAGATTGCGATGACATGCCCGGTGTGGATCAGAAGACCGGATCTGGAAATACCCAGATCGCCCTGAATGCCAGCCGCGCCCATCTCGACGGCTTGTTTGCCAACGATGAAAAAGTAACCGACGACATGCACAAAGGCTGGTTTGGCGTGAATCCAAATCAGCTTGGCGACGACTTCTGGGCAGACGCAAACGTCACCATCCGCAAGATTGATAAGATCGACGACGAGACTGGTTACAAGGAAAGCGGGCAAGTCCGCTTCTACGCGAAATGGAGTGGCGGCTATTATGGAATCTCACCCTATGACTTCCAATCCTTGCAAGCCGTCAACCTCGTTTCAGCAGGTGTGAACGGCAACAACAGCAGTGTCTACGGCGCGAGTTCCACGATTCCGGACGGAGCCGAGTTCTACATGGAAGGCGTCCGCCCCGGCAAGATCACCCTCGAATGGCGTCTGCAAAAAGGCAGCATCGACGTGAAGCATGAGCAGACTTTCAAGGTTGAAACGAGAAAGAACGTGGCCGAGTGGCAGGAAGAAGTCCGCTATCAGATCCGCCTCCAGACCAAGGTGAAAAGCGGAACCGAGGTTGATATCGCGTTGTATCATCCCGGAAATGGCTTCCGCAACACGAGTGGCAATCAGACACCCGGAACGGACAACGTCCTGAGAGTCCAAGCCATCTACTATTACTATCAGCAATTATTCAAGCAGATGCCTGAAAAGTTCATGTGGGCAGGAATGGCGAAGACCGCCGCTGCACCCATCTACGCAGGAATGAGTGATTTGACGACACTCTGGCAAGTTCAAGAAGCTGCTGGAGGTTACGGAGCGGGGACATATTTTCTTACCCGTGGACTACTATGCGGCGGACAAAAAGCAATTTTCACAGACAAGGCTTGGGCGCACCGTGCTTACATGGCCAGTGGAATAGGAGCTTTGGATTGGGTTAGGTTACAAACTTTCGCTAACCCTCCAACCGATTTTGCTGCTTGGGGAAACTTGGACACAGGAATTCTGAATCAAGACCAAGGGGCCATCAATTTGGCGAACCAAAGCCTGCTACAACGAGAGCAGCGAGACGTTGTTCAGGAATATTATTCTCTTTTTGCAACCAGCAAATGGATGAATCAGCCTAAATCTGGAGTTAGTTGGATTGATGCCGCATTCTCTTGGTTGCTTGGATTTGAAGTGGTGGCCGAAGATCCTGGTCTTGGTGCGAACGTCGGCGAATGGTTGTCTGAAAATGCAAAGAAGAATCCGATGCCGGGTGGCCCTGCGTTCCGCAGCGTAGTTCCGGGGGGAAGGGTTGACAATTATCAGGACCGCTGGACGTGGACGAATAACGCTACGAACGGAATGCTCCAAATATGGACGGGAGCCGCAACCGGAGCCACCGCCCCCAAATTTAGTGCTGCCAAGCGTCTCTCGGAAAATAACAAAACGATGTATTCGGGGGCGTCTGCTTACTCATTCGATACAGGAGGAATGCCAATCGAATGAGATTTTTTGCGATCATATCAACACTTGCGCTCTTGCTGATTAATGTGAAATCAGCCGAAGAGGTTCCGCGACTTCACGACGAGTATAACCCAAATAAGTGGCCGAATGCTCAATTAGAACTTTCGCAAGCAGCGACGCTCAAAGATGTTTTTGATTCAGGGCTTCGTCCTTATGCTCATCCGGGACTTGAAAAGTCTCTATTAGAAGTTAAACACCTTAATCTCTCTATGCGGATGGGTTCGGGGAAACTTCTTCCGCCAATCCAAGCGGAGGTAGTCAACATTACACCATTCAAAGATGGTGAGATTGCGACTATCGAAGGATTCACACCCAGACTCACAATAGAGCAAGCGCGTGAGGAAATGCTTAAGTGGTTGCCGTATGCAGAGAATCAGCGAACGGAAGTTGACTTGGATAAATTTCTTGAGGCAGTTGAAGCCGATTTTTTAGACTTTGATGACCCGTATCGAGGTGTTTCGCATGGTTGCGGCATAGGCTGGAATGAGCCGGAATTTCGTAACTTGGGCGGGGGCCCTAAGTGCGGCGTGGGTTTTCGTAAGACTGCTAGCGAAACACATCCATTAAGGTTGTATTTTGGATTCGACTGGGGTTTGAACCGCCCCCAGAAAGACCGTGGAACGTATCGGCCTGATCCAATTCCGCCACCACCCGGCTATGAGCATATCTCGATGAAAGCCCCTGATAATTTTGGTCCTGATAGCGAAGTTGAGATCATGCGTTCCAAGGGCATCAGCATCGGTGAATCGCCCGAAGCTAGGCGAGCCTACGAGGAAGCAAAAAAAGAAGTGCCTACAGAGCGACCCGAGAAGCGACAACCAGTCACTTCCGGCAAATCATTCGATACCATTGCTGAAAAACCAGCTCCTTTCCCATGGTGGCTGATCGTGAGTTCCGTTGCCATTTTCGCTCTAGCACTCGTTACTTGGTTAAAACTGCGCAAGGCAAAACCAACCTTCTGAAGATCGTCGCTCCGCACCGCCAGGCATCCCACTGGCGGCTGATCACGTGAGCTGCTAGTCCTGCGGGAATGAAGTGGCCCCGCCAAACGGAGCCAGCTCCTTGTTGATGAAATGGGCTGGTCGTGAGGGGGTATCAACCCCGAAAATCGACCGCGAACATGAAATATTCAAAGTGACAGACAAAATACACCCTCTCCTTACAACCAAAGGGCTAGCCGGGGCGGGAAGGGGGATTTTGGGGGCGTGGGGTGGGGCGATTGGAATCAGCAAACGGAGTTTTGGGATGCAAAGCCCGCTCCCGTCACGCCACCTGCTGGCTCGCTTGGGCTCGCAGTGGCAGGTGTCGCGCCGTCCGCTCGCGCGGGGTTGTTTCGCGGGGCGGTCGCTAGTCTTCCGGCCTTCCCTCAGCGGCTCGTTGCACTTCGCCACGTCGTCGAGGCCTCCAGCCGCTCCCTTC
>JBIPMC010000235.1:0-3694 GCA_044369345.1 Terrimicrobiaceae bacterium | reverse complement strand
AACACCGTCGAATCCAAGTCCAGCGAGAACCCCGCCTTCGGCGCCTCCATCACCTCCAGCATCCCCTTCCAGAGAGGACGCCAGAACGCTTCGGTCCTCGCCTGTGTGAATCGATGGAAAAATCTCCTCTCCATCCCCAAGAGCGCATGGAACGCCTTGTCATGCCTCAGCCATCCCGCATGCGCAAACCGACTCGCATTGAAGCTCGGGATCCTTCAGGGCTTCTTTGCGGGCCGCCTCGAAGCGCATGCGCATTTCCTCGGGCATGCCGTCCATGAATTTCTGGCGCCACTTTTCACCGGGCTTTTCAGGCTTGTCTCTTGGAGGCGGGGGATTTTGGGCACTGGTCGAGAGGGCGGTGGCGAACAAGGCTGCGGCAAGGAGGAGTTGATGTTGGATTTTCATATCGGGAGGTTGAACAAACTAACTCGCGAAAAGTTCCAGATTTTTTTTCGAGGCTCGGTTCGGCAGGTGGATTGACGCCCCCGCCGCGCTCGGCTTTCATTCAGCGCCTATGTCGAAGGACGCCTCAACCACGCGAATGGAAAAAATCGTGAGCCTGTGCAAGCGGCGCGGTTTTATTTTCCAATCCTCAGAAATCTACGGCGGCATCAACGGATTCTGGGACTACGGTCCGCTCGGGGTGGAGTTGAAAAAAAATCTGAAGGACTTCTGGTGGCGGCGCAATGTGCGCGAGCGCGATGACATGGAGGGCATGGACGGCTCAATCATCATGAACCGCGCCGTCTGGAAAGCCTCGGGCCACGAGGAGACTTTCAGCGATCCGATGGTGGATTGCAAAGAGTGCAAATCACGCAACCGTGCCGACCAACTTCCCGAGAAGAACGGCGAAAAATACTGTCCACAATGTGGCAGTCGAAATCTCACCGAGCCGCGTGATTTCAACCTGATGTTCAAGTCTCACGCGGGCCCTCTCGAGAGCGACGACAACCTCGTCTATCTCCGGCCGGAGACCGCGCAGGCGATCTTCGTGAATTTCCGCAATGTCCTCGACACCTCGCGCCAGAAGCTCCCGTTCGGCATCGCGCAAATCGGCAAGGCGTTTCGCAACGAGATCAATCCCCGCAACTACACCTTCCGCTCGCGCGAATTCGAGCAGATGGAGATCGAGTTTTTCTGCCGTCCAGAAGACGGATTGCGGCTCACCGACTACTGGCTGGAGGAGCGCTTAAAATTTTACGAGGACATCGGCATCCCGCGTTCGAAGATCAAAATCAACGACATTCCCGACGGCGAGCGGGCCTTCTATTCCAAGAAGACCTACGACCTCGAATACGAGTTCCCGTTTGGCGTGAGCGAACTCGAGGGCATCGCCTACCGTACGGACTACGATCTCTCGAAGCACATCGAGCATTCAGGCAAGCCGCTCGATTATTTCGATGAGGCGACGAAGGAAAAGCTCGTGCCGCATGTGGTCGAGCCCAGCGCCGGCGTGGATCGCACCACGCTTGCGCTCATTTGCGAAGCATTCGACGAAGAGACTGTCACTGACGAAAAGGGAAGCTCCGAGACTCGCACCGTGCTGCGTTTCCATCCCCGCATGGCTCCGATCAAGTGCGCCGTGTTGCCTCTCCTCAAAAACAAGCCTCCGCTCGTGGAAAAGGCCATGGCGGTTGCCGCCTCGCTCAAGCCGTTTATGAATGTTTTCTACGACGAAGCCGGTGCAATCGGCCGCCGCTACCGCCGTCAGGATGAGGCCGGCACGCCGTTTTGCGTGACGATCGACTTCGACACTATCGGCGAGAATGGCCCTGAAAAACAGGACACCGTCACGCTCCGCCACCGCGACTCGATGCAACAAGAGCGCATCGCCGTGTCAGAGCTGAAAGCTTACTTGCTGGAGCGCATTATCTAACAAAAAATTTTCCCTTCCGTTGAGGGAAAAAGCCCGTCAGATTTGCATCCTGATGAAGGTTTTCCTCGTTCTTTGTGTGGTGTTTATTTTTTCGGGCTGTGCCGCGATCGAGCAGGCGCAACGCGCCAGCACCGAGCGACTTCTTTCGGCCGCCGGCTTCCAACCCACGCCCGCGAACACAGCTTCCCGCCAGAAATCCCTCGCGGCGCTCACGCCCTACAAAATCGAGCGCAAGCTCCGGGGCGGCGCGTTTTACTATCTCTACGCAGTGCCTGAGCAAAATCTTGTCTATTTTGGAAATCAGGCGGCCTACGGCAAATATCAGGAACTCCTCATCCAACGGGAAATCGCAAATGCGAATATGAACGCCGCGCAGATGAACATGAGCACGGCTCAGCAATGGAACGACTGGGGGTGTTGGGGAGCGGGCGCCGCGATTCTACCCCCGCCGCGAATCCGAGGCTACTGAGCAGACGGGGAAAATTGAATCGACGCGAACGCTCTCCTTCGCGACATTCGACACCGCATGGCACTCGCCAAGGAAAGAGCTTTTAAACGCCTAAGCGACGCCCGCAATTCGGGGCGTCTCGCCCATGCCTGCTTGCTTAGCGGCCCTCCCGGCTCGGGGAAAAAATGGCTCGCCGAGGAATTCGCGGCGCTGGTTTTGGGGGCCAAATCCCGGGAGGTCGCCACTCATCCCGATTTTCATCAAGTCGCACCCGAGTCGAAATCCCGCCGCATCCTCATTGCCCAGATGCGCGACCTCGAGCGCGCGCTTCACATGAAGCCGCTGCGCGGTTCGCACAAGATCGCGGTGATTCAAGATGCCGATCGCCTCCAGCCCGAGGCGGCGAATGCTTTTCTCAAGACGCTCGAGGAACCGCCAGCCGGTTGCCATATTGTACTCACGACGACGCTGCGCGATGCCGTTCTCCAAACCATCCTTTCGCGTTGCATCACGATTCCGCTCGTCGCGCCCGAGGGCGCCTCGCGCGATGAACTCTCCGCCTCGATCGCGGCGGAATTTGAGAAAACCCTGCTTCAATCAGGCGGCGCTGATGCCGGGGCGGCATTTCGTTTCACCCGGTTTTTTCAAGCCGCTCTCGCTGGTGTTCGCGAAAACATCGCAGACGGCCTCGATGCGGAACTCAAGGAGCAAGTGAAGCGCCACCGCGACTCGGTTGACAAATCCTGGAAAGACACTCGCGAGGATCAAATCAAAGCCCAGACCGAGGCTGCCTCGTTGCGTGAGCGCGAGAGGTTGTTGTCGGCGATTGGCGAAGTCCTCGCCGCCGCCTTGCGTCAAAAACTCCAGCCCGGCGAGGCCGCGCTTGGAATTCGCCGCCTTGCCGACTCGAGCGACACCCGGCAATTGCTCAAACGCCTCGATGCACTCGAGCGAACGCGTCGGCTGTTGGCCTCGGGCACTCAGGAGGCGCTTGCTCTGGAGAGCGGGTTTCTCCAAATGATTTCTCATCCATGAAGAAACGGATCGTCATCAAACTCGGCACCGGCGTGCTCTCCACGCCCGCAGGAAAATCTCTGGATACCGACCAGTTCACTCGCATCGCCGCCGAAGTCGCCGCGCTCGAAAAGGCGGGTCACTCGTGCATCCTCGTGAGCAGCGCCGCGATTGCCGCCGGTGTGCGTGTTCTTAAGCTCAAACAGCGCCCCAGCGACCTCTCAGGCAAGCAAGCCTGCGCTGCGGCAGGGCAACCCGAGTTGATGCGGCTCTATGCGACCTCTTTCAAAAAACACGGCCTCTCCGTTGCCCAACTTCTCCTCACGCACGGGGACATCGACAGTTTCATGCGCCGC
>JBIPMC010000234.1:0-3702 GCA_044369345.1 Terrimicrobiaceae bacterium | reverse complement strand
GGTGCGCTGTAGGCGGCGGTGGGAAATTGGTGTTTCAAAAACGGCGGGACCGGCAGGACTTTGAGGTCGTCGCCTGTGGGGAGAGTCACAAGTCCAGCTTTCTGAAGATCAGTGCGGATGCGAGCGGTCGCCTCGCGATAGACCTCGATGAGAGGCTTGGCGGGATTCCACTCTGCGGCGGCCCGATCGATCTGCTCACGGGCGGTCGAGCGGTTGTGGCGTTTCGCTGCTTCGCGCAGGAGAAATTCGTGGCGGGAAACTTGATATTCGCCCACAGCGCGGGCTTCGGAGAGCGAGAGATCGAGACCGAGTCGTTCGCGGATCAGAAACTCGAACCGCTCAGTACCAATGGCGAAGCTGCCAGCCGAGGCGGATTTCTTGCGGGAGATGGCCGAGGCAAATTCGGTGAAAGCGCGCGAGCCGCGTTGCAAGAGCGAGGAAAGTCGGCGGGGATTTTTCGAAAACCCTGCCAATTCGGTTTCGAGGCCCTTCAAAAACTCCACCGCGCCATCACAGGATTGCACCGCGAGTTTGAGCCAAAGCGGGTCTGGTCGCTCCACGCAGGTGGCACCCGCACGGAGAAAATCCGGAAGGCGGGCGAGGCGCGACTCGACAGCGGGGAGGACTTGGGCGGGATTTTCCCCGGAGCGAACGAGGAGTTCGAAAATGGAATTGATGGCCGCGCCGGTGTGGGTCTGTGGGTTGACGCGCCAACGCCCCAGATCACGCTCGAAAAGCAGCTCGATCCTCAAATGCGCGAGCAGCCCGCGACGGTCCAACCACGCATCCCCGGTGAAAAGCGCCTCGGGCAGGGCCTCGATCCGCGCGAGGGTGTTTTCGAGGAGTTGGATGTATCGCGCACGGACTGCCGGGGTGTTTTTGCCGAGTAGCGGATCGTATTTCCGAAAGCCCAGCGTGCTGGCATGCTCCGGGAACAACTCGCAGGTCTCCTCCAGCCAAATGCTCGCGGTGGACTCGAACTCCGCATGAGCCTTCCGTTCTTCCAGTGAGGATTTGTTTTTCGGCATAACAAAAACCTAATCGCATCCGTGCGGGCTTGGCCATGCAGATGCCGTTGCTACCCTGCCGATATGCCGTTTCTCCGCTCCTTGCTCGCCGCCATTCTGAAGTCCGGCACCTTGCTTTGGACGCTATTTGTCCTCTGGCTCGGGATTTTATTTTTCTTTTCCAGCAATGAATCTCCGAAGGACATGCCGATGCTCCTGCCGCATCAGGACAAGGTCATCCACTTCGTGTTTTACGCGGGGGGTGCGTGTGCGTTGGCCGGAGCGCTGGTGCGGTCGTTTTCGCTTCGCGGGGGTTGGTTGCTCGTGGCGACCGTGGCGGTCTTGGCGCTGGCTGGGGCGTTGGATGAATACAACCAGCAATTCGTGCCCGGCCGTCAGGGCATGGACCCCTACGACTGGGCGGCGGATATCTTCGGCGCGGCTTGCGGAGTGGTGATTTTGGGGAGGCTCCGGCGCGTGATTGACGCGGATGGAATTTGAATTGGCGGGTTCGGCGGGGCTTCACATAATCCGAACCAGATGAGCGACTCGTCAGAACAACTTCCCCATTCGCCCTTCATTGATCCGTTGTCTATGGAATCCCGGATGCAGCTCACTAAGCACGGGGAATTTCAATTCTGCGAACCGGGGGAGACTTTGATCGAACAGGGCAAACACCACGGCAGCCTGTTTTATATCATGAACGGCGAACTCGAGGCTCGGCGCACGGATGGCGAAAACACGATCGTTCTGGGAAAAATCCAGTCCGGCGAGTGGATGGGCGAGGTGGATTTGATTGATCAAGCCAGTCCGGTTTGTTCGGTCGTGGCTACGAAACGCACGCAATACTGGGTGATGAGTCGCGGGGCGTTTGATGCGTTTGTGAAGGAGTTTCCCAAGGATGGAGTCACGCTTTTGCACTCGATTTCCCAAGTCCTCTGCCGCCGGATACGTGATGTCACCCGTAAACTCGCATGGCGCAGTCTGATTTCTTAAGCGAGCTCGACAAATCCGGAGTCCGCGAACGCATTGATCGTCTCCGGTCTGAACTCGAGCGACACAACCGGCTTTATTACGAGCACGCCGCTCCGGAGATTTCGGATCAGGAATTCGACGCCCTTCTGCGCGAACTCCAAGACCTTGAGGACAAGCATCCCGAGCTCGCCACCGAGGATTCCCCGACTAGGCGTGTGGGCGGCAAGCCGCTCGAGGAGTTCGCCCCCGCCAAGCACCTCGCGCCTATGCAGAGCCTGGACAATACCTACTCGCCCGAGGAGCTGCGAGAGTTCGTCGCCCGCATCCGAAAACTCGCCGAGGGCCGGGCGATTCATTTCACCATCGAGCCAAAGGTGGATGGAGTGGCGATCTCGCTCCTCTACGAAAACGGCCGCCTCGTCCGTGCTGCCACGAGAGGTGATGGCGTCACCGGCGACGATGTCACCCAAAACATCCTGACGATTTCGAATATCCCGCACCGCCTGAAGGGCCATGCTCCCGCAAAGGTCGAAATTCGCGGCGAAGTTTACCTGCCAAAATCCGTCTTCGCCGCCCTCAATGCGGGCCGGGACGAGGAGGGCTTGCCTGCTTTTGCGAATCCCCGCAACGCCGCAGCCGGCTCAATTAAGCAACTCGATCCCGCCATCACCGCCTCGCGAAAGCTCGCGACGGTTTTCTACGGGACGGGTGCTTGGGAAGGCAAGCAACCCGCCACCAGCCGTGAAATGTTACATTGTCTCGAAAAATGGGGGCTGCCGATTTCAGAGAAAATCCTTGAAGCCGACAGCGAGGAATCTGTTATTGCAGAAGTTGAGGAATTAGGGCGCCTCCGCCACGGCTTCGCCTACGAGACCGACGGCGCCGTGGTGAAACTCGACAGCATGGCATTGCGCCGAGAGTTTGGTTCGACCGCGAAGGCACCGCGATGGGCGATCGCTTACAAATACGAGCCCGAACGCGCCGAGACGATGCTTCTGGATATCACGGTTCAAGTCGGCCGCACGGGAACGCTCACGCCGGTTGCGGAGTTGCAGCCGGTGTTCGTCTCGGGCAGCACCGTTGCCCGCGCGACGCTCCACAACGAGGAGGAAATACAGCGCAAGGACATCCGCATCGGCGACACGGTTCTTGTGGAAAAAGCCGGCGAAGTGATTCCCGCGATCGTGGAGGTAAAAAAAGACCAGCGCGATGGGAGCGAAAGAGTCTTTCACATGCCCCCGAACTGCCCGGCTTGTCATGAAGCAGTCCACAAGGAGGGCGTGGCATGGAAATGCTCGAATCCCACCTGCGGTGCGCAAATTCGCCGCCGGATCGAGTATTTCGCATCGAAGCAGGCGATGGACATCGAGGGACTCGGCGAGGCATTGGTGAATCAACTCGTCGATGCAGGTCTATTGAAAAACCTCGCCGATATCTACGCGCTGCAAAAAGACCAACTTCTTGCTCTCGAGCGCATGGGTGAAAAAAGCGCGGCGAACCTCTTGGCTGCGATAGAAGAAAGTCGTACCCGCCCGCTGTGGCGTTTGTTGAACGGTCTTGGGATTCCTCACATCGGCGTGACCTCCGCGCGCGATCTCGCCTCGCATTTTGGAACTCTCAATGCCCTGCGAACCGCCACATGTGAAACCCTCTTATCCATCCACAGCATAGGCGACATCATGGCCGAGGCGATCCGTGGTTGGTTTTTGAAGCCTGCCAA
>JBIPMC010000233.1:0-3704 GCA_044369345.1 Terrimicrobiaceae bacterium | reverse complement strand
GGCGACGGCGATGCGGCCGCCTTCGCGGGGATCTTGTTTGCAATAGATCGCGTTGCAATCGGTGGATGCGGCGAGGATTTTATTGGCCTCGCGGACGATGAAGACGGCGGCATCCGAGCCGGGCAGGACGGTGGCGCCGAGGCGGACCATGTGGTCGTATTGCTGCCAGACCCATTGCTTGGAGGCGATGCTCGGATGGGCGAGGAGGGTTTCGAGAGCGGTGAGCGGGTCGGCTTCAGGCACGCTGGCGAGGTCGAGGGGCTCGGGAGCTTTTTTCGGAGCGGCTTCGCGGGAGTAGAGCGGGGCTTCGTCGGCAAGTTGGCGGGCGGGGATTTCGACGGCGATATTGTCGCCCTCGCGGACGCGCATCATGCCGTCGTCGTTGACCACGCCGACATGGGCGTAGGGGAGATCCCATTTTTCAAAGATGGCGCGGACTTTGTCTTCCTCGCCTTTTTTGACGATGACGAGCATGCGTTCCTGGGACTCGGAGAGCAGGATTTCGTAAGGCGTCATGCCGGTTTCGCGTTTCGGCACGAGGTTGACATCGATTTCCACGCCTGTGCCGCCACGGCTGGCGGTTTCGCAGGTCGAGCAGGTGAGGCCTGCGGCGCCCATGTCTTGGATGCCTGCGACGCAGCCGCTGGCGAGGAGTTCGAGACAGGCTTCGAGGAGGAGTTTCTCCCGGAAGGGGTCGCCGACTTGCACGGCGGGGCGGTCTTCCTTGGATTCCTCGGTGAGTTCGCGCGAGGCGAACGCAGCGCCGGCGAGTCCGTCACGGCCAGTTTCGGCTCCGACATAGAAAACGGGATTGCCCACGCCCTTAGCGGCTCCGCGGGCAATTTGCTCGTGCTTGAGGATGCCGAGGCAGAAGACATTGACGAGCGGATTTCCCGAGTAGCTGTCGTCGAAATACACCTCGCCGCCGATGGTTGGGATGCCGATGCAGTTGCCGTAGTGGGCGATGCCATTCACCACGCCTGCGAAGAGGCGGCGGTTGGTAGCGGATTGTTGGGAGTCACCGCGGATGTCGCCGATCCGGAGGGAGTTCATCGAGAACACAGGGCGGGCGCCCATGGTGAAGATGTCGCGAATGATGCCGCCTACGCCTGTGGCTGCGCCTTGGAATGGCTCGATGGCGCTCGGGTGGTTGTGGCTCTCCATCTTGAATGCGATGGCCCATCCGTCGCCGATGTCGATGACGCCGGCATTTTCCTCACCCGCCTTCACGAGGACGCGAGGGCCGGTGACGGGGAATTTTTTCAGCTCGAGCTTGGAGTTTTTGTAGGAGCAATGCTCGCTCCACATGACGGAGAAAACGCCGAGTTCGGTGAAGTTGGGCTCGCGTCCGAGGATTTTGAGGATGCGTTCGTATTCGTCGGGCGTGATGCCGTGTTTGGAGATGATTTCGGGTGTGATGGCGGGCATAATGGAAGAATTTTTAACCACGGAGGACACGGAGAACACGGAGGGGAAGAAGAGTTTTCATAGGGATAGGCGTTTGATGCCGTTTTTTAGGAGCGGGACATTGAAGTTGATTAGGAGGCCGGTGCGGAGGTTGGAGAGTTTAAGATAAGTGAGGACTTGGGCGGTGTGGACGGGGAGGAGTTGGTCGATGGATTTGAGTTCGATGAGGACTTTGTTTTCGACGATGAGGTCGGCACGAAAGCCGCTTTCGAGGGCGAGACCTTTGTAGGTGAGCGGGATTTCTTTTTGAGCGGCGATCTGAAGGCCTGACTTCGTTAATTCCAGAGCGAGGCATTTTTCGTAGACCGACTCGAGCAGGCCAGGACCGAGTTCGCGGTGCACGGTGATGGCCGCGCCAATGATGGCGTCCGTCAGGGAGTTGTTTTCAAACTCCTCCGTGCTCTCCGTGGTTAACATTTCAGAATGTTTTTGGCAGGGCGGTGAGGACTTGTTGGGAGCCGGTGCGTTCGAAGGCGTCGGCGATGCCGAGGAGGCGGGTTTCGTCCATCGCTTTGCCGAGGAATTGCAGGCCGACGGGGAGTTTTTTTCCGTCCTCTTCCACGAGGCCGCAGGGGACGCTGATGCCGCAGATGCCGGCGAGGTTCGTGGCGATGGTGAAAATGTCGGCGAGATACATGCGAAGCGGGTCGTCCACGCGCTCGCCGATTTTGAAAGCGAGGTCGGGAGAGGTCGGGCAGATGATAGCGTCCACTTTTTCGAAGGCCTTCGTGAAATCCTGCCGAATGAGGGTGCGGACTTTTTGGGCGCGGAGGTAGTAGGCGTCGTAGTAACCGCTGGAGAGCACATAGGTGCCGAGGATGATGCGGCGTTTCACCTCGCTGCCGAAACCCTCCTCGCGGGTGCGCATATAGTGGTCGAGCAGGTCGCGGGGGTTTTTGGCGCGGTGGCCGTAGCGAACGCCGTCGAATCGGGCGAGGTTTGCGGAGGCCTCGGCGGTGGCGATGATGTAGTAAACTCCGACCGCGTATTGCGTGTGGGGCAGCGAGACGGGGATGAGTTCGGCCCCGAGCTGTTCACAGAGCTTGATGGCGGACTCGACTTTTTCGCGGACGCGCTGGTCCATGCCATCGACGAAATACTCGGCGGGGATGCCGAGCTTCACGCCTTTCAAGTCACGGCCGAGATTCGCGGTGAAATCCTCGGACGGGACATCGAGCGAGGTGGAGTCGTGCGGGTCTTTTCCGGAAATGGCGTTGAGGATCGCGGCGCAATCGCGGGTGCTGCGGGCGATGGGGCCGATCTGGTCGAGCGAGGAGGCAAAAGCCACGAGACCGTAACGCGAGACGCGGCCGTAGCTGGGCTTGAGGCCCACGACGCCGCAGAGCGAGGCGGGTTGGCGGATCGAGCCGCCGGTGTCGCTGCCGAGCGTGGCAAAGGCTTCGCAGGCCGCGACCGAGGCCGCCGAGCCGCCGCTGGAGCCGCCGGGAATGCGCGAGGTGTCCCAGGGATTGCGGGTTTTTTGATAAGCGGAATTCTCGGTCGAGGAACCCATCGCGAACTCGTCCATGTTTAGCCGACCAAACGGAATCGCGCCCGCGGTGCGGAGTTTCGCGATGACGGTGGCGTCGTAGGGCGAGCGGAAACCAGCGAGGATTTTTGAGGCGCAGGTGCAGGGTTCGCCGAGGACATTGATGGCGTCCTTGATTCCGATGGGCACGCCGCCGAGTGGGAGGGAGATGTCGGCTTTTTCGGCGGCCGCGAGAGCAGTTTGGACATCCCGGGAGAGGTAGGCGCCGATGGCTGGATCGACTTTTGAGATTTTGTCTTCCAAGGCGCGGACGGCATCGACAGGCGTGAAATCGCCTTGGCGGTAGCCGGCTTGGAGTTCGGAAATGGAGAGGGTGGTGAGGTCGCTCATGTTATTCGATGACTTTGGTCACGACGACGAGGTTGTTGGCCGAGTGGGGCGCGTTGGCGAGGGCGTCCTTGCGGTCGAGGCCGGGCTTCGCCACATCTTCGCGGAAGACATTGAAGATGGGGTTCGCGTGGGCGGTCGGCTCGACGGAGGAGACATCGAGCGACTTCAGCTGCTCGACATATTCCAGCACTTTGCCGAGCTGGGATTGGAAAGTGGCGACCTCCTCGTCGGTGAGTTCGATGCGGGCCAGGCGGGCGACATCGCGGACATCAAGATTGGGACTGCTCATGCGGCGGATATTGGTAGGAGAGGGCGGGAGGTTTGTCCAAAAAATCTGATTTGCTCAGGCGTCCAGCTC
>JBIPMC010000457.1:0-3705 GCA_044369345.1 Terrimicrobiaceae bacterium | reverse complement strand
AACGTTAGAAATGTTAACATCTGAAACTACTGATATAAATGAGTTTTGGGCTTAACGGCACTTTTCGCACAGTTGCTACTCAAACCCTAGCTTCTAGAGATTGACCTCTCGGAGAGTGACAGAAGAGGGATATCTTTATCTTTCATCTAAGATTATCCATAAAAAATCTGGAGAAAATGACAAATATAATTCATCCAACTAACAAACTATATGCCTTACTCATTGGTATAGACTACTACTTGCCGAATCGATTATCAGATGGTAGTTCCTACAGTAATCTGGGTGGGTGCGTGCGTGACATTAACCACGTAGAAGACTTCCTCAAAGCAAAGTTAAAAATGTCACCGGAACAGATTTTTAAACTGACCGCCTCTAACAGTGGCAAACCCGAACCCGCAGAACCCATAGAACAATGGCCAACCTACAAAAACATGGTGGCGATGTTCAAGCGTCTCACCGAAATTGCCCAACCTAGAGATCAAGTTTATATTCACTATTCTGGTCATGGGGGTCGCACACCCACAAACTACCCCCAACTCAAGGGAAAAAATGGCATTGATGAAGCGCTGGTTCCCACCGATATTGGCAACTCCAGCGCCCGATATTTGCGGGATATTGAAATCGCTAAACTCTTAGAAAGAATGGTGGATAAACAATTAGTCGTAACCGTGATATTAGATAGCTGTCATTCCGGGGGTGCTACCAAAGGAAATGATGCTCAAATTCGAGGATTAGATACGATTGATAACACTCCTCGTCCTATTGAAAGTTTAGTTGCTTCCGATCAAGAATTAACCCAAACTTGGCAAACCTTAACTCAATCCCAAACCCGTAATTTTCAATTAGGAAGTGGATGGCTACCTCAACCCCAAGGTTATGTTTTATTGGCGGCTTGTCGTTCTAATGAATCTGCCTTTGAATATGCTTTCAATGGCAAAGAACGCAATGGTGCGCTGACCTATTGGTTGTTAGATTCTCTGAATTCCCTAACACCAGGGTTAACTTATAAGGCACTTCATGATCGCCTGCTTGCCAAAATTAATAGCCAATTTCAACGACAAACCCCACAACTTCAGGGAGAAGGCAATCGTTTAGTGTTTGGAAGCGATCGCATTTCCCTACAATATGCCATTAATGTTAAACAAATCAACCCACAAAAAGGAATTTTGCTCAATGGCGGGCAAGTTCAAGGATTAGCAAAAGGTTCACAATTTCTAATTTATCCGCCAGGAATAACGGATTTAACTGATGTTAGCCAGCGATTAGCGTTAGTAGAAATTACCGAACTCGGTGGAACCGAATCTTGGGCTGCAATTCAAGAAACGTTTCGGTCTCAACCCATTGAACAAGCGGCACAAGCTGTCTTAATTAATCCCAAATCGATTAAATTAGTTAGAAAAGTTCGTTTGATTGAAAAAACAGAAGGAATACAAACAGATCAGTTACCTTCAGATGTTTATCAAAAACAGTATCAAGCGTTGCAAGCAGTTAAAGAAGCACTGTCCATTGGGAACGGTTGGATTGAGTTAAGTTCTAACGAGGAAACAGCCGATTATCAAATTATCATTAACCAAAAAGGTGAGTATGAAATTTGTGATCCGACTACCACTCCTATTGCCAACTTACGACCTTCTTTAAACATAAATGACATTGATGCAGCGGCAACTGTAGTCAAGCGTTTAGTTCATTTAGCGAAATATCGAGCGACTCAAGAACTTAATAACTATTATCATCGCTCAAATGTACCAGGAACTAAACTGGCATTGACTTTAGAAATAATCGGAAAACAATCGAATTACGATCCCACAGAAGCTCCAGAACCCCAACCGCTTGATGACCCTGGAAATACACCCACTCTAAAAGTAAATGAATGGGCATTTATTCGTATCCGAAATGATTCCTCTCAACCTCTCAATATTACCATTTTGAATCTACAAGCAGATTGGGCAATTACTCAAGTCTATCCTTCTGAAAGTGGAAATTTTATCACCTTTGATCCGGGACAAGAGGAAACTCTTCCACTTTATGCTAATTTACCGGATGGATACGAAGAAGCACAAGATATTCTGAAGGTATTTGCCACCTTTGGTGCAACAGATTTCCATTGGTTAGAATTACCTTCTCTCGATCAACCTATTTTTTATCCAGTTGGCAAAACAACAGAAAATCCCTTGGAAGAACTCTTAGCTGCGGTTGCTGCATCTCACCCTCCAGCTAAAAATTTAACTCCCGTCAGATCCCCTGCTAGTGAATGGATTACCGAACAAATTGTTGTCAGCATTGTTAACCAATAGAATAGGCGTTTATTCATGAAAAATCTAACTCCAATAACGATTAATCAATCGATGATGAGCAGTACCCATGCTTTAGTTGTGGGAATTGCCAACTATCAGAATATAAAACCGCTTCCCGAAACGGTTCTGAAAGATGCCCAGGATATTTATCAACTGTTAATTAGTCCGCAACATTGTGGTTATCAACCTGATCAGGTACAATTATTATTAGATAGTGAAGCCACTCAACAAAATTTACTTCAAGCCTTGGCTAAACTCGTCCAAGAGAGTAACCTTAATTCGACGGTTTTTATTTATATTTCCAGTCATGGAGGACAGTTAAAATCCGGTTCATACTCAGGGGAATACTTGTTACCCGTTGATACGGATTTCACCTCAGAAGCAGTATTAGCTGAAACCGCTATTTCTGGAACCCAATTTACTGAAGCGTTACGTGCCATTCCTGCTCAAAAATTAGTGGTTATTTTTGATTGTTGCCATGCGGGGGGTATCGGTCAACCGAAAGACGTTGATGCCGCTGAAATCAAAACAGGTTTACCGGAAAGTTACTATGATGTTCTTAAACAAGGACGAGGACGAGTGATATTAGCGTCTTCCCGCAGTAGTGAACAATCTTATATCTTATCCGGTGCTAAGAATAGCCTTTTTACTCAATACTTATTAGAGGGACTTCAAGGAGGAGTGATTGCCCCTGGAGGGGTAATTCGGATTCTAGATTTATTCAGTTATTTACAACCCAAAGTTACCCAAAATTTCCCGAATCAACATCCGATTCTCAAGGCAGAAATTGAAGAAAATTTTCCGATTGCCCTTTATTTAGGTGGTAAAGCTGCCACACCCCTACCGACAACTTTACCCAATGATGACTATGCTTATGATGTTTTTATCAGTTATTTGGCTAAGGATGCCGATAAAACCTGGGTTCGTAAGACGTTGTTACCCGCTTTAGACTCCCAAGGACTGAGGGTGGCGATTGATTCTCGGTTCCCCCTGGGAGTTCCTTTAATTACCAGCGTAGAAAAAGCAATCCAGCAAAGTCGCTATACTGTTGTTGTTCTTTCTCCCCATTACTTGGAAAGCAGCTATGGCGAATTTGAGAACTTAATCGCCCAGCATTTAGGGTTAGAAGAAAGCAAGTATCGGTTAATACCCGTAATGCGGGAAGAATGTACGCCCCGATTAGGGTTACGCATTCTCTTTTTATTAGATATGGCCGATGAGGATGAATTTGATACTAATATTGAGCGATTAGTTTACCAATTGAAACAATTGTCAGGGGGGAGACAGGGCTGATTTTAGTTTAAAAAAGCTGGTGATTGGGTGAAAATGCCCTTATACTAATACAAGAATCTGGTGCATCATGGAAAACTTAGCTTATTTGCATTTAGCCTTAGCTTACGAGACAGCAGAG
>JBIPMC010000024.1:0-12267 GCA_044369345.1 Terrimicrobiaceae bacterium | reverse complement strand
GTGCTTGCCTCGGCGATTCCGGTGTGGCTGCTCCTGATGCCGAGGGAGTTTGTGAATGTCCAAATCCTCTACGCGGGCCTGATCGCCGTCGTCGCTGGCCTCGTGGCGGCGGGCTTCAGCGGGAGGTTTTCCGACATCCCGCTCGCCCCGCAAAGCGCCGTGGAAATGATTCCGGCGTGGGACCTGCAAACCGGCTTTCAATATGTCGGCGTTCTTTGGCCAATGCTGTTCATCACCGTGTCGTGCGGGGCGATCAGCGGGTTCCATTGTCTCGTCTCCAGCGGCACGACCGCGCGTCAACTCTCCTGCGAAACCCACGCGCGCAAGGTCGGCTACCGCTCGATGCTTCTCGAATCGATGCTCGCCGTCTCGATTATCCTCACTCTGCTCGTCGGCATGGATTGGGAGAACTACCGCCACATCACCTACGGTGAAAAAAATCCGATCCTCGCCGTGTCACTGGCCACTGGCACCTTGGTCCACGCCGCGTTCGGGCTTCCGCTCTGGGCAGGAACGATTCTCGGCATCCTGCTGCTTGAGGGTTTTGTTGTGACCACGCTGGATGTCGCCGTTCGCCTGAACCGCTACCTGCTCGAGGAAATTTGGAAGTTTTTATTCCGGAATCCGCATCCGGTTCTTTGCAGCGCGTGGTTCAACACCTCGCTCTGCGTGGGATTGATGTATGTGATCTCGCGCTCGAACTCCCTTCCAATGCTGTGGCAGGTCTTCGGCTCGGCCAACCAAATGATGGGCGCGATGGCGCTGCTCGTCGCCTCGGTGTGGCTCCGGGACAATGGCCGCCGCTGGGGATTCACGCTCGTTCCCGCGATCTTGATGTTCGCCACCACGCTAGCCTCGACGGGAATTTCGCTTTGGAAAAACGCCAATCTCGGCAACTGGCCGCTCGTGACCACCTGCGGCGTTTTGATTCTGCTCGGCCTAGGCGTGGCGGCCTTGGGTGCGCGGGTTCTTTTGACTCCCCGCCGGGCTGCATAGCTCCCACTACTCGCCCCGATAAGAGCACCGTGCGAAGGGGGTCTCGTGGATCACAATCTCGGCAAGGCCGGGAAGCTGGGGCTCAAGATTTATCCAAAGCCAGTGGGCCATCAGCTCGATCGTGGGATTTTCCAAGCCGGGCACATCGTTGAGGAGTTTGTGGTCAAGCTGCGCGATGATCGGCTTCATCGCCGCGCTGATTTGCGCGTGGTCGTAAATCCACCCCGACGCAGGATCGACTTCGCCTTCGATCGAAATCTCAATCGTGAAGGTGTGGCCGTGCATCTGGCGGCATTTGTGACCCTCGGGCGCGTTCGGCAGAAACTGCGCGGCTTCGAGGATAAAATCTTTCGTAAGGCGGGCTTTCATTGGCGTCACTTATAGCGTCGAGGCCACTGACCGCCCCAGCCTTTTCTTGGCCTCTTCGAAGTAAAAAAAATCGCGAGCCGCCACAGGATTTTGCGGCAGCTCGCGAGAGGATTTTTAGCGACTCAGGCGATGGTCACCTCTTTGGCGAGGTAAACGTCCTGAATGGCGTGGAGGAGTTTGGCTCCTTCAGCCATCGGACGCTGGAAGGCTTTGCGGCCGGAAATCAGTCCGGTGCCGCCCGCGCGCTTGTTTACCACAGCAGTGAAGACGGCTTCGTTGAAGTCGTTCTTGCCGCTCGCGCCGCCGCTGTTGATGAGGCCAGCGCGGCCCATGTAGCAATTCACGACCTGATAGCGGCAGAGGTCGATCGGGTGGTCGCTGGTGAGTTCAGTGTATATGCGCTCGTCGAGCTTGCCGTAGCTCGAACCACCGGTGTTGAGGGCCTTGAAGCCTCCGTTATTCTCGGGGAGCTTTTGTTTGATAATGTCGGCTTGGATGGTGCAACCGAGGTGGTTGGCCTGGCCGGTGAGGTCGGCGGCCAAATGATAATCCTTGTCGCCTTTGATGTTGAAAGCCGAGTTCCTGAGATAGCACCAGAGGACGGTGGCCATTCCGAGTTCATGGGCGTAGGCGAAAGCCTCGGCGATCTCAACGATCTCGCGATGGGCGTCATCGGAGCCGAAATAAACCGTCGCGCCGACAGCGGCCGCACCCATGTCATGGGCGGTTTTGATTTTTCCAAAGAGAATTTCTTTGAAGGCGTTCGGGTAGGTGAGGAGCTCGTTGTGGTTGATTTTAACAAGGAAGGGAATCTTGTGCGCATATTTCCGCGAGACCGCACCGAGCACGCCGAAGGTCGAGCAAACCGCGTTGCAACCGCCTTCGATGGCGAGTTTGACGATGTTCTCGGGATCGAAATACGCGGGATTTTTAGCGAAGCTGGCGCCGGCGGAGTGCTCGATGCCTTGATCGACGGGCAGAATCGAAACATAGCCGGTGCCGGCGAGTCGGCCTGAACTGTAGATCCACTGGAGATTGTTCAGAACGCGCTGATTGCGGTCTGTCTGGGCGAAGATGCGGTCCACGAAGTCGGGGCCGGGCAGGTGAAGTTGATCCTTCGAAACGGTCTTCGAAGTGTGCTTGAGAAGGTAGTCGGCCTTGTCGCCGAGCGCTGAGACGATGTTGTCGATCATGGTGTGGATATTGAGTTGAGTGGCGACTAGTAGGAAAGCGATGGGCCGATGTCGAGCAATTCGGCGTTTTCCCCACTTACACCGGGAATTTCATTGACGGCCGGGGCGACTTCTGAAAAACCAAAGCGCATTCCATGTTTTCCTTTTCTGCTTTTGGAATGGTGTGCGCCGTTTTTTTCGGGTGCGTATGGTGGGTCAGCCACAACGATCAGGGGGTATCCTGATCGATGATGGCGACTTGGTTTTATCTGAGCTACTAAATGCATCCTTGGCTTTGCTTTGAGTGGGATACGGCGACGGCGGATTTCTCCGCCCCCCAACCGACTTCTTTGGCCATACGGCCAGCCAACCGCGACGAGGTGGAAGTCGTAGGAAATGTTCTCCGCACTGCGTTTTCCATGGATTCCTCGTGGGGCGATATCAGTCGCCGCTTGGACGAAAGCATGGTGCGCTTCGTAGAGGGGGCTTTCGCCAAAAGCCGGGAGACCCCGTCGTGCGTCGTGGCCCAGCACGGGTCGCGCATCATCGGGGTTTCGGTAATGAATCCCGATCCCGACTCGCAAAACCACCTCTCGAGCGGACCGATGATTCTTCACGAATACCGCAATCGCGGCCTCGGCAGCGCCCTGCTCGCCGCCTCGCTGAATTTCCTCCGCGCCGGGGGCCTCCCGAAAGTGCGTGGTGTGACACGCGCGAACTCCATAGCAGCCCGGTTTATCTACACGAAGTTCGGCAGCCACCAGATCTCCTGCGCGCTGGATCCGCTGCAGGTCGCCGCGCGCTGAGACGGGCGCAGGATTTTTCGCTTCCCTCCGAGCTTTCCTTGGAGAAACATCGGACAATGCAGGGCCTTTTCGATCACTACGAAACGGAGGGATTTTTTGACGAGATGTTCGAGGGGGATGGCCGGATCCGTCCCCACTACGAGCGGATTCTCGGGCGTTTCTCCGACATGAATACCGCCACATTCGAGCGCAAGCACGCGATGGCGGAGAGCGCGTATCTCAACCAAGGAATCACCTTCACTGTCTATCGTGGCGATGAGGGCACCGAGCGGATCATGCCGTTCGATCTCGTGCCGCGCATCATCCCGTCGGACGAATGGAGTCACCTCGAGCGCGGGCTGGAGCAACGCCTCCGTGCGCTGAACCTTTTCCTCCATGACATCTACCACGATCAGCGGATCGTGAAGGAAGGCGTGGTGCCCCTCGAAATCATCCGCACCGCAAAACACTACCGCCCCGAACTCGTGGGCCTTGATGTCCCGCATGGGATCTACATCCATGTTTGCGGCACCGATCTCGTGCGCGGTGCGGACGGTCGGTATTTTGTGCTAGAGGACAACGGCCGCTGCCCGTCGGGTGTTTCCTATGTGCTGGAAAATCGCCAGGCCATGAAGCGGGTTTTCCCGAACCTTTTCAGCCGCTATGGAGTTCGGCCTGTGGACCGCTACCCACAGGAACTCCTCGCCGCGCTGCGCCATGTCGCTCCCCGAGGAAATCCGGATCCGACCGTGGTTGTGCTCACTCCGGGCATCTACAACTCCGCGTATTTCGAACATTCTTTCCTCGCCCGCGCCATGGGCATCGAGATCGTCACCAGCCATGATCTCGTCGTTCAAGACTCGCAGGTTTTCATGAAGACCACAAAAGGCCTCAAGAAGGTCGACGTGATCTACCGCCGTATTGATGACGATTTCCTCGACCCGACGGTCTTCCGGAAGGACTCCGTGCTTGGCGTGCCGGGCATCGTCAATGCCTACCGCGAGGGAAATGTGAACCTCGCCAACGCGCTTGGCACCGGCGTCGCCGATGACAAGGTCACCTATTACTACGTCCCAGCGATGATCCGTTTCTACCTCGGCGAGGAGCCAATCCTCCCGAATGTGGAAACCTACCTCTCCGCCGTGGACTCAGACCGGATATACATTCTGGAAAACCTCCCTCAACTCGTCGTCAAAGCGGCCAACGAAAGCGGCGGCTACGGCATGATGATCGGGCCCCACGCGACGAAGGAGGAGATCGAGAGATTCCGTGCCGCGATCATCGCCGACCCGCGCGGCTACATTGCTCAGCCTGTGGTGAGCCTTTCCCGCTCGCCTTGCTGCGTGGACGGAAAATTCGAAGGCCGCCACATTGACCTCCGCCCCTACATTCTCATGGGTGAAAAAACCACGATCATCCCGGGCGGCCTCACCCGCGTGGCGATGCGAAAAGGCTCGCTGGTTGTGAATTCCTCGCAAGGCGGCGGCACGAAGGACACCTGGGTTCTCGACGAAGGGGAGGAGCAGCCATGCTAAGCCGCGTCGCCGATTCCTGTTTCTGGCTCAGTCGCTATATCGAGCGGGCAGAGTCGAGCTCGCGCATCCTCGATGTCAACATGCAGCTCGTGCTCGATTTTGAGGCGCTGAATTACTCGGACTCGAACCAGCAATGGCTGCCGATCCTCGCCACGCTAGAGGATCAGGAGCTTTTCCTTCAACTCCACGACAAAATCAGCGGCGAGGCCGTGATGGAATTCATCACCTTCGAAAAAACCAACCCGAACTCGATTCTGGCCTCCGTGACCCACGCCCGCGAAAACGCTCGCACCGTCCGCGAGCAAATTTCCAGTGAGATGTGGGAGCGCCTCAACCGCCTCTATCTTTACCTCCAAAGTCCCGCTGCGCGTGCCGCCCACCGCGAGAGCCCGATCGGATTTCACCGCACGCTCGTGGAGAATCTCCATTCATTTCAAGGCATCACCGATGCCACAATGACCCACGGCGAAGGCTGGCAATTTCTGCAGGCGGGCAAATTCCTCGAGCGCGCCGACTCCACCTCGCGCGTTCTCGATTTCAAATACCATGTCCTCCTGCCCCAAGGCGAAAAGGTCGGCGGCAACATCGATGTCACCCAATGGATGGCCGTGCTCCGCTCCTGCAGCGCGATGGAGGCCTATTTCAAAATCTCCCACGGCCGAGTGACGAGTTGGGAGATCGCTGAATTTCTCATCCTCCACGATTCCTTCCCGCGCTCGATTCGCTTCTGCGTGGATGCCCTCGACTCCGCACTGCATCATATCTCCGGCACGGACCGCGGCCATTTCGAGAACGAAGCCGAGCGCCTTTCCGGCTTGCTCCGCTCGAACCTCGACTTCGCCAACATCGGGTCGATTTTCCAAACAGGCCTCCACCAATATCTCGAGGAAACGCAAATCCGCTTGAACGGGATTTCCAACGCTCTTGCCGAGACTTATTGTCGGTGGCTGTGAGTTTCTTCACACCACCTGCCCTCGCCATCGCTGTTCTTGATACCGCCGGCTACGAGCGCTTGTTGAAAAAACTCGCGCGCACCTTCGCGCTCTCGCTACGCATTCTCCCGACCCCGATCCGCCCGGCGCTGTCGCTCGCCTACATGCTCGCCCGTGCTTCGGACTCGATCGCGGACGCCTCGACCGCGCCGGCCTTCCAACGCCTCGCCCTGCTCCGCGCCCTACCCGATTCCTATCCCGAGAAAAGCCCCGACCTTGGCCTGAAAGGCGACGAACGCGATTTGGTGTCGCGCTTGCCCGATCTGCTCCAAGCCCTCGAAGCCCTGCCCGACGCCGCAGAAATCAAGGCCGCATGGTGCGTCATCCTGCGCGGGCAAATCTTCGATCTCGCGCGCTTCGAACCCCCTGCGGATGGCGTTCCACCAAAACCTCTCTCGCCCGAGGAACTCGTCGAATACACCCAACTCGTCGCCGGCAGCGTGGGCGAATTCTGGACAATGATGTGCTTCCGCCACATTCCGGACTACGCTGCCAAGCCGCTCGATGAAATGCTCGCGCTCGCAAGGACATTCGGCCAAGGCCTGCAAATGGTGAACATCCTCCGCGACCGCCGCCGCGATGCCGACTCGGGACGAATTTACATCTCCGACGATCGCTTTTATCCCGAAATGCAGCGCGCCTCCGGACTTCTCGAAGCCGGCGCGCAATATGCCACCGCCGTGAAGCCCCGCGCCCTCCGCGCGGCATGCAAGCTCCCGCTCGACCTCGCCCGCCAAACCCTCGCCCTCGTCGCCGAACACCCTCTCGGCCTGCGCGTGAAAGTCCCCCGCCACAAAGTCTGGCTCGCCTTCGCAAAATCGTTCCTCAATTCACCCTAAAATTCCCCACGCTTTCGCATGGAAATTTTCCCGAAGAGTCCTAGTGTGCCCGCCACTTTCATGAACCCGCCTTCGTTTTCCATTCAGGACGCCGCCAATCTTTACAGCATCGACCGTTGGGGCGGGGGATATTTCGGAATCAACGACGCAGGTCATGTCGTTGTCCATCCCAAGCGTAACGGCGAGACGATCGATCTCATGGAGGTCGTCGCCGAGGCCCGCGCCCACAAGCTTGCGTTTCCGCTGGTGGTGCGGTTCCACGACCTCCTGCGCGACCGCGTGGAAACGATCAACAAAGCCTTTTCGACTGCCATTGCGGAGGCCAACTACAGCGCGCCGTATCGCGGCGTTTTTCCCATCAAAGTCAACCAACTCCGCGAGGTCGTGGAGGAAATCCTCGACGCCGGCGCACCCTGGCATTTCGGCATCGAGGCGGGCAGCAAGCCCGAGCTTCTGGCCGCGCTTTCGGTCCACACCGACCCCGAAAGCCTTGTGATCTGCAACGGCTACAAGGACACCAGCTTCATCCGCAGCGCGCTCCTGGGCCGGAAGCTAGGAAAAAAAGTCATTCTCGTAGTCGAAAAACTCGAGGAACTCGCCCATATCCTCCGCGTGTCGCAGGAGATGAAAATCGAGCCGATGATAGGGCTCCGCGTCCGCCTGCTTTCTAAGGGTGCCGGAAAATGGGCCACCAGCGGCGGTGAGAATGCCAAGTTCGGCCTCTCCACCGCCGACCTCGTCGAGGCGAGCGACATGCTCCACGACGCCGGGCTCGCGCACTGCCTCAAGCTCGTCCACTTCCATGTCGGCTCGCAGGTCCCTGACATTGGCACAATCAAGCGCGCTGTCCGGGAGGCGGCTAGGTTTTACGCCAAACTCTCTAAAATGGGCCACGAACTGGGCCACCTTGATGTCGGCGGCGGTCTGGGTGTGGACTATGACGGCTCGCGCACGACCTTCGATAGCTCCATGAATTATTCGATGGACGAATATGTCCGCGACATCGTTTACACTGTTAAAGAGGTCTGCGACTCGGAGTCCGTCCCCCACCCGATTCTGGTCAGCGAAAGCGGCCGCGCCATCGTCGCCCAGCACTCGGTTTTAATCGTCGAGGCATTTGGAGCGATCGAAAAAGCCAGCCACAGAGAGCATCCCGCCAAGCCTGCCCAGAATGGCCAACCCAACCTCCTCACCGACATCCTCGAAATCCAAGCCGGACTCTCGATGGACCGCCGACTCGAGAATTTCCACGACGCCCAGGAAATCCGCGAGCGCGCGCAGTCGATGTTCGACCTCGGCCTTCTCGACCTCCGCACCAAAGCGGGCATTGAAACCGTCTATTGGCAGATCGCCACGCGCACGGTGGAGCTTTTCGATAAAAGCGAGCCCCTGCCCGAGGAGGTGCAAGAAATTCAAAACGCCCTGAGCGACCAATACCTCTGCAACTTCTCCGTTTTCCAATCCCTCCTCGACCACTGGGCGCTCGGCCAGCTTTTTCCCGTCATGCCGATCCAGCGCCTGAATGAAGCCCCCGACCGCAACGCCACGCTTGTGGACATCACCTGCGATTCCGATGGCAAAGTCGCGAAGTTCATCGACATCCAGGATGTGAAAGAAACCCTCCCGCTCCACCGCTGGAAGCCCGGCGAGCCTTACTATGTCGGGTTCTTCCTCGCCGGCGCCTATCAGGACATCATGGGCGACCTCCACAATCTCTTTGGCCGCGTGAACGAAATGCACATCTACCTCGATGAAGACGAAGACAGCGGCTACTACATCGAGGAAATTCTCCCCGGCAGCACGATCGGCCAAGTCCTCAGCCTCACGCAGTGGGATGTCAACGAACTCGCGCGCCGCATGAAGGCACAGACAGACGCCGCCATTAAATCCGACCGCCTCAAGCCTAATGAGGCCATGCGACTCCTTGACGACTACGAGAAAGGTCTCACGCTCTACACCTACTTGAACTTCGACGACCAACACGCCAAGCCGCCCACTACCTGATGCGCACCCCCCTCCACGACCAACACCTTGCCGTCGGCGGCCGCATTGTGGAATTCGCCGGTTGGGAAATGCCGGTCCAATACACCGGAATCCTCCAAGAGCACAAAACCGTGCGCGAATCCTGCGGCGTGTTCGACATCTCGCACATGGGCGAGTTTTTCGTCGAAGGCCCCGGCGCCACCGCCTGGCTCGACTCGCTCCTCAGCAACAATCTCGCCGCCCTCCCCGTCGGGCAAGCCCAATACACGCTGCTCCTCAACGAACGCGGCGGCGTGATCGACGACCTCATCGCCTACCGCCTTGCCGAGGAAAAACACCTCCTCATCGTGAACGCCGCGAAGATCGACGAGGACGCCGCCTGGCTCCGCAAACACTCCGCACCGGGCGTGGAATTCACCGACCGCAGCTCCGAGTTTGCCGCCCTCGCGATCCAAGGCCCGAAAGCTGCTGCCGTTTTCGAAAAACTCTTCCAGAAGCCCATGCCCGCCGAGCGCAATCGCGTGCTCGAAATCCAGCCGGGCTCGCTCATCGCCACCACTGGCTACACAGGTGAAGCTGGCTTCGAATGGGTCATTCCCGCCACGGAAGCCGTTTCAGCCTGGCAAGCCGCCCTCGCTGCAGACGCCACGCCCTGCGGACTCGGCGCCCGCGACACGCTCCGCCTCGAGATGTGCTACCCGCTCAACGGCTCCGATCTCTCGCCCGAACGCACACCACTCGAAGCCGGCCTCGGTTTTTTCTGCGATCTCAAAAAACCCTCCTTCATCGGCCGCGACACCCTTCTCGCACAAAAGCAACTCTCGGTTCTCCCGCACAAACTCTGCGCCCTGCGCGTCACCGAAAAATCCCCGCCGATCCGCTCCCACTACCGTGTTTTTGTGAATGGCGAACCCGTCACCGAGACCACCAGCGGAGCCTTGTCGCCCAGCCTCGGCTACGGCATCGCCCTCGCCTATCTGCCACCCGCGTATTGCGACCCCGGCCAGGAGGTACAAATCGAAGTCCGCGACCGTCGCTTCCGTGCCGAAGTCGTCAAAAAACCTTTCCTTAAAAAACCATGAACATTCCCGAAAACCTTCGCTACGCCACCAGCCACGAATGGATCCTCGTCGAGGGCGACACCGGCACGGTCGGCATCACCGACCATGCCCAGGCCGAACTCACCGACATCGTCTTTGCTGAACCTCCCGCTATCGGAAAAACCGTAAAAGCCGGCGACATCGCTGCGGTCGTCGAATCCGTCAAAGCCGCCAGCGACATCTATTCGCCCGTCAGCGGCGAGGTCATCGAACGTAACGACGCGATCGAAGCCGACCCCTCACTCCTCAACTCCGACCCCTTCGGCGCCGGCTGGATATTCAAAATCCGCCTTACCAATCCTTCCGATCTCGACTCTCTCAAAGACGCCACCGCCTATCGCGCGCAGATCGGGGGATGACCATCGAGGAGTTCGAGGCGTTTTACGAATCCACGAGCCATATGACGGCTGTCCAGCGCGCCGAGGCTTTTGGAATCGATATTTCGCTCATCGACGAAAACCTCCGTCTCACCCCCACCGAACGAATCCGGCAAAACGACATCGCCCTCAACCAAGCCGAAGCCCTCCAAGCCGCCCTCCATCGACCCCGTGCCCAATCTGGAATCTATCGCCTGCCGACTCGTTGAAGCCAATGTGGAGTTCGTGCTCTGCGGCGGGCTGGCGGCCTTTCTTCAAGGTTCATCGATCCTCACAAGGGATGTCGATATGGGCCGCGAAAATATCGGACGCTTTGTCAAAGTTTGGTTTGCTATTAGGTGATGTTTTCAAAATCACGCGAACCTTTTCGCTAATTCTTGTGAAAATCCCCCGCTCCGGCTTGTCATAAATGCATGAAAGGAGCCGCTGCCCGGATTAAAATCAACAAAATGCTCGAAAGTGCAGGGTGGCGCTTTTTTGCAGATGCGACTGGGCCGGCGAATATCCAACTCGAGCCGAGTGTTACCCTTAAGGCGCAGGATTTGGACGCCCTTGGAGAGGACTTCCAGCGTGCAGGAAAAGGCTTCATCGATTTCCTGCTACTCAATGAAAAAGGATTTCCCTTCATCGTTCTCGAAGCCAAATCCGAGGACAAAAATCCATTGGGCGGCAAGGAACAAGCCCGCAAATACGCCAAATCGCAGAACTGCCGCTTCGTCATCCTTTCGAATGGAAACCTCCACTATTTCTGGGATCTCGAGCGCGCGCAAGCGATTCCTCTTTCCTCCTTCATACTTCACCCTTTCCTGACATGCCTCTCGGTCTCTATGAGCTCCCGCGCAGAACAGGCGAAGCCCACCTTTACCGCCTAAATCACCCGCTTGCAGAGGCCATCGTCAATCAAGCCAAGGCACGCCAGCTCCCTGTCTCTGAAGTCTGCTTCAACTATCAGGAATACGACGGCATCATAAGTATCCTAGAGCCGCTGGTAGGAAAATCCGGCTGGCTCACACTCGCCATTTTTACCGTAGAATCACTCGACCAAGCGGAGGATCATCTCATCTTCGGTGGGCTCGCAGACGCTGGCACTGCACTCGATGAGGAATGCGCTGCCCGTCTCTTCAGCCTTCCGGCAAAAATTATTGCCCCCAGTTCCAGCTTTGCCCCTTCCAAGGTTCAGGTTTCCATTCAACAAAGACAAGCCGCCATCCAGCGCACGGTCTCCGAAAGAAATGCCCGCTTCTTCGAGGCTGAAGCAGAGAAACTCGACGGCTGGTCCGACGACCTCAAGCTGGGCCTTGAACGCGAGATCAAGGAAATGGACCGCCTCATCAAGGAAGCCCGCCATGAGACCTCCGGCGCATTGACCCTTGAGGAGAAACTCGCGGGCCAAAAGCAAATCAAAACCCTCGAATCCCAACTCAACGAAAAACGCCGCTCTCTCTTCGAGGCCCAAGGCCGGGTGGACCACCAGCGGGAGGAGCTGATTGCCAATATCGCGGGTGTATTTACTATAAATCCGGCGCAGAGCAGCACGAATACCAGCCCGATTTCGTAGCCGAAACCGACCAATTCATTTACATGCTGGAGCCCAAAAGCCGAGCTGAACTGACCGCTGATGATGTCATCGCAAAGCAAGAGGCAGCAGTGAAGTGGTGCAACCATGCCAGCGATCACGCCCAGACCTGTTCAGGAAAGCCCTGGAAGTATGTTTTAATACCGCATGATGTCATAGCAGAGAACATCACGCTTGAATGGCTGGCTGCTCAGTTTGAGGCAAAATAGATTCTTTGCTGGCTACAAGACTTACGCCTTATCGAAAAACTCCAGCGCAGCGACCCAAGTCTCATTAGGCGGCCCTGAAAAACATTTTAACACTCTTTCGAGGAATGTAATAGGCGCGATTCTTGCTGGGTTGGATTGCAGGCAAAACCTGCCGGTTTATTCAAAAGCTCTGCAATCCGCGTCAATGAAACCCACTTCTTAGGATACCGCTCAATCATCCTTTTTGCTTCCCGATTTGGAAAAACAGCTCGATCCGCGCCGTCTGCTTTACCGCTTGGCACAGGCCATCGACTGGAAGAGTTTTGAAAAGATCTTCGGTGCTCTTTACTGCACG